>DATKUA010000075.1:0-42269 GCA_035530855.1 Acidobacteriota bacterium
GTCAGCAGCAGGCGCGATCCGTCGACCAGCCGGAATCCGGTCTGGACCAGGCCCTTGCCGAAGGACGTCTGCCCGGCGATTACCGCGCGGTCCCAATCCTGAAGCGCTCCGGCGACGATCTCCGACGCGCTGGCGCTGACGTGGTCGACCATGACGACGAGCGGCAAATCCCAGTACTTATTTCCGTCGTAAGAAAAAAACCGCTCACGCGAGCCCTTGGCCTGGCCGTCGGTATAGACGATCAGCCGCCTGCCGGGAATGAATTTGTCCACCAGTTGTATCGAGGTTTCCAGGAAGCCCCCGGTATTGCCGCGCAGGTCCAGCACCAGTCGATCCATCCCCTGCTTGCTGAGGCTCTCCATCTCCGCCTCCAGCTCACGCGAAGTCTTGCGCGCAAAGCGGGTCACGCGGATGTATCCAGTCCGCTGGTCCAGCATGAATGAGTTCTCGACGCTGGCAATAGGGATCTGTCCTCTGGTGATCGTCACCGGTACCAGCTCTTCGTGATGCGGGCGTTGGATCTTGACTGACACCTGCGTTCTGTCGGGCCCTCGCAGGCGTCTCTGCACCTCTTCGCTGTCGAGGCCGATGGCGCTCTCGCCCTCGATCTCGACAATCTGGTCACCCATGTGGACGCCGACGCGCTCCGACGGGCCGCCCGCCATCACCTCCATTACCGTGATCTTGTCGTCGAACATAATGAAGCTGACGCCGATCCCTTGGTAATCGCCTCGGTAGCGCTCCTCCATCAGAGCGTAATCGCTGATATCGATGAAGGTGGAGTGCGGATCGAGCTGGTTGAGCATGCCGTTAAGCGCTCCCGTAAAGGCGTTCTTGACGTCGAACTCAACGTAGTAATTCTGCTCGATAATAGAATAGAGCCGGGTGAGCCGCTCGAACTCCTTTGTGTCCTCGGGAGTAGCGGTCACGCCCGTATCCTGCGCGTAGGCAATTGCTATAAGCGCCGAAATCAGTATTACAGCGCCCGAACCTACCAAAAATCTTTGTGTACCGGTCATTACTTCCCTCCAGCTGGGGACGGGCAGTATAGCATCCATTTCTCTCCGTAATCCATACGCTACAAAAACGCGCGGCTATCCCAAGTGGTTCGCCTCGGAGCCATTGTCTGGAATTTTCGCGCCGTTCGCGCTAAAGTACTCTACCGCGGAGGAGTCTTTCAATGGCATCCGAAAGTATCTATTTCAAGCCGGGCCTGAAGGACGCCCACGAAGAACTGCTGCCCCAATTCGAAACCATCCTCAAGTCCGCCGCGCAGCCGCAGTCGTGGTGCCTCGATATCGGTTGCGGCTGCGGTCGAGTGGCATTCTTGCTCGCGTCCACCGTCCGCTGGGTTGTGGGAATCGACAGGAAACCCGAGCGTATCGCCGAGGCCAGAAAGCGTGCCGAGTTGGAGGGACGTGAGAACGTCCGTTTTCTGGTTGCAGATGCCGAATCAGGCAGCTATGTCGGGCTCGCGCCACCCGGCGCTTTCGACCTGATCACCGCTAATCTCTGCCTCACCGACGTCATCATCCGGCGCGCCGTCGAGGCTCTGTTCGGCGGCGGACGCCTCGCCATCACCTGTTTCGAGAAGAGTCAGTGGCAGGAAGCAGGGCTCCCGATCGACCATTCGTACAGCGAAAGCAGGCTGAAGGCGGTGCTGCAAGCCGCAGGCCTGGAAATCGAGAGTCTCGAGGTTTTCACACGCGTCATCGAATTCGAGTCGTTCGAGCAGTTGGTGATTCAGTACCTCCCCCAACGAATTGTCGATAATTGGAGAGAGAACGGCCGGCTGAGAACAATCGAAGAGAATTTCAAGGAAGGCCATCGTACCCTGACGGAGAGCAAGATTGTCTTCTCCGCGTTGAAACCGGGGCGCAGCGAGTGAAACGGCAGTCTCTGTTAAACTGGCTGGCGATGGCGGCCGTACTCTCCCTGCTGGCGTTGTTTGTCCTGCTTTTTCCCCGTGAGAAAAGAACGACTGGAAATGCCCTGCCTGCAGCGGAGCGCGACGACGGGCCGATGTTGGTGTTCGTCCACGGCGCAGCCTCTTACCCGGAGCGATTCGACTGGCTCGCGGCAAACCTGGCCAAGGCCGGTTGGACCGCCCAGCGCAGATTTTCTTATGATTGCCGCGACGAGTGGATCGAGGAGACGGCGGAGCGCCTGGCGGAATTTATCCGCTCGCAAGCCGGGGACCGCGAGACGGTGATCATCGCGCACAGCATGGGCGGAATCATCAGCCGCTATTACGTCGAGAAGCTCGGGGGTGAAAAGACAACCGCTGCTCTCGTGCTGCTAGGCACACCTAATCGCGGCACCACCTCTTCAGACGACATGCGCACCATGTTCGCCGACAACTTCATCGAGACGGCCCGCATCGGCGGCAAGCCGTTGAAGCCCCCCGAGCGCATCCTGATACAAACGATGGTCACCAGCCTCAAGGTGGAATACGGCGAGAAGGGCGCCCTCCAGCTTACGACCGACTCCCCGCTGATCGCCGACCTCAACAGCCGCCCCCTGCCCGAAAACGTCCGCTATCTAGTGGTGGCCGGCACATCCGCTGCCGGAGGAATACTCGGGCACTACCAAACCCTGAACCGAATTCGCGCCCGGCTCGGCATGCCGATGCCCAATCCCAACGATGGCATCGTACCGCTGGCATACGCCACGATCCCGAAAGGGATAGGTAGAACTGAGGTGTTGCTGGTCGAGGCCAGCCATGTGGCGTTGACATTCAACAAAGAAGTGCTGGAGAAGATTCTCGCGCTGCTGGAAGAGATCGAAGTAGCCGCCCTTCCGCGCGAGAGTGCTTCCTGATATAGTTTTGGCAATCGAACCGAACCGCGCGGTGGTGGCGCCTTTGTCGGCATTTGATCGCGCTTCCGCCGCCGAGAAACCGAACCTGCTCGGAATGGAGGAACAGCTATGCCGAAGGTGGGAGTGATCCTTTCCGGTTGCGGCGTCTACGACGGCGCAGAAATCCATGAGAGCGTTGCCGCGATACTGGCGCTCGACCGCGCCGGGGCCGAGATTCTTTACATGGCGCCCGACGTCCCGCAGATGCACGTGATTAATCACATCGCCGGCGAGCCGGCTGATGGCGAGAGCCGCAGCGTGCTCGTCGAATCGGCCCGCATCGCCCGCGGCGACATCAAAAACATTGCCGGTATCACTGCCGCCGACATCGACGCTCTCATCATTCCCGGCGGCTTCGGCGCCGCAAAAAACCTTTGCGACTTCGCCGTCAAGGGTGCCGACTGCACCGTCAATACCGATGTCTCCCGCCTCGTGCTGGAAATGCACTCCGCGGCCAAGCCGGTCGGCTTCATCTGCATCGCTCCGGCTCTGGCTGCAAAGATCTACGGCAGGGCGGGCATCGAGGGTGTCAAGCTGACCATCGGTAGCGACAAGGAGACCGCCGGTGCTATCGAGGCGATGGGTGCCAAGCACGTTAACTGCGAAGTGCGCGACTGCGTCGTCGACGCCGATCACAAGGTCGTCACCACACCAGCCTACATGCTCGCCACGCGCATCAACGAAGTCGCCGACGGCATTGAAAAGCTGGTTTACGAAGTCTTGAAGCTCGCATAGCCACAATTAAATCCTCAGAATTTTCGACGGGCGACCGTGGTTATCCAAATAAACTTGGCACAGGCAATCAGTTACTTCACTGCATTGTTCGATTCGAAGATCCTGTATCTCTAGTTGATGTGGCACAAGCTTAAGATTTTATTACGAAATGTGATCCTCACTACAGCTTGCCGGCCTGCTGGAAACTAATACATGATTGACCAATTAAAGAGCGTTTTCCGAGCTCAAACGGTTTCTCGATGGCGTCTGTCGACATCAAGCGTGCCAGCTTACCGGCCGATGCAACGGCTGTGTGCGAACTGTTCCACGAGTACGCCGAGTGGCTCGACTACGAGATCTGTTACGCCAACATCGCCGGGGAATTGAAGGACCTGCCCGGCGATTACGCTTCGCCCGACGGCTGCCTGCTGATCGCCTGGAATGTCTCCTCGCCAAAAACCGCAATCGCCCGGCAGGACGACCGCCGATCGTGCAAGCGTGAGTACTACGCGGCCAACGCGGCGGGCTGCGTCGCCCTGCGTGGATGGGACGATGATGGCATATGCGAGATGAAACGGCTCTACGTGCGGCCGCAATTCCGGCGCCTGCAACTCGGCCGCAGGCTCTCGCTGGCGATCATCGACGAAGCGAGAAAACTCGGCTACCGCCGCATGCGCCTCGACACCATCCCCGACCGCATGCAGTCTGCAATCGCACTCTACAAATCCCTCGGCTTACGCGAGATCGATAAGTACCGCCCCAGCCCGACTGAAGACGCCCTCTATATGGAACTAGTGTTGTAGCTGTAGAACACGCCACGACCATCAACTATGATATGTTTATATAGTTGTATATGGTTGTGATGTGTCGCGTGTTATCTTAGTGTCTGATCTTATTACTACTATTGACCACCCTATATGCAGCAGAAGCCGCAAAGCCGGTAGTGAGTGGTAGTGTATAAACTGGTATAGATGCATGCTGTCTTGACATCTCGTGTTTATACCGGACTGGTAAACACTTGGTCGCGCAATTTGCCCGGTCCTGGCACTGTAGACAACATTGGATTCTCCCCAAAACCGGCTGACCGAGGGCTCAGAAGGTCTCCACCGTCGCGTCGGAGATCGCCGTGTCAAGTTGGAAATCGTCCGCCAGCCCTTCGGAAACCCTGATCAGCATGCCGCCGTCGGCGCGCGGCAGGATGATTATGCCCTCGACATCCTCCAGCGACTTGATCAGCTCTGGCCCCTTCTCCGGGCCAAGAACGAAGACAGTCGTCGAGAGAATGTCCGCCGTGAGTGCGTCGGGCGCGACGATGGTCGTGCCCAGCACCCCCTCGACGGGATAACCGGTGCGAGGGTCGATGATGTGGCCGTAGCGCTTGCCATCGTACTCGAAGTAGTTCTCGTACTGCCCCGAGCTCGCCACCCCCTGCCCCGCGATTTCCAGGACGCCGATCGTCCCCTCCTGCTTCCGCGGATCGCGGACCGAGATGCGCCAGACTCCGCGGCCGGGGCGCGTACCAATCGCGCGCGAGTTGCCCCCCAGGTTGACCAGCGCGCTCTCCACCCCTTTCTCATGCAGTAGCTTTATCGCCGAGTCGACGGCATAGCCCTTCGCCACACCGCCGAAATCGATTTCCATACCCTGCACGCCGAAGCGGACCATCGAGCGGCTCTCGTCCAACTCGACTTGCCGGAATCCGATCCTGGCCGCCGCCTCCGCCAACTCCGTCTCCGTCGGCGGCCGCTTGTCGCCTTTGCGTAGAAATCCCCACAGCCTGACCAAGGGCCCGGCGGTGACATCAAAGGCTCCGCCGCTCAACTCAGAATATTTGAAGGACTGCTGAATCAGTCCGAGTATCTCGGGATCGGCTTCCGCCCAGCCCCCGGCTGCCGCTCGGTTGAGACGCGACAGAGTGCTCTCGCTGTCCCACACGCTAAGGAGGTTGTTGAGCCGCTCCATCTCACTGTATACCGAGTCGACAGCCTCGTCGGCGACTTCGCTCGATAATCCGTAGACGGTCACGGTGAGCACGGTGCCCATGATCGCTGTCGAGCGCTCGGTTTTCTCCGTCGCGCAACCGATGGCAAACAGCCACGCAGTAAAGAATCCAAACATTATCCCGTAAACTGCAAGCGCTCTCGGTATCCCGCCCATGTATTCCTTCCTTTGCCGGAGGCATCCCGGTACGCTACGATTCATGCTGAAATCGTATTCAAGGAGAGCCTCCCGGTCAACGGCCGGCGGTTTGGCGCGATGGAGAACCGATTCTCAACACTCGTCCCCCTGCTGATTTTCACGTGGGCAATCATCGTGTCAGTCGGCGTGGTCTTCGCGAGCGCCGCAGCGATCTTCTCAGGAGCCGGTGACTGGCCCGACCTGCCCGCGGCGCTCTGGTGGTCGGCAGCGCTGGCATGTGCTGGATTACTAATATCCTTCCTGCATCTGGGTCGCGCCGGGCGCGCTTTCAAGGCCGCCTTCGGATTCACCCATTCCTGGCTCAGCCGCGAAGCGGTGCTGGCTGCCCTGTTTACGGTTTCAATAATCGTTTCGGCTGCAGCCTTGTGGTTGGCGTATGAATGGACTGCCGCGCTCCTCGCGCTCGCCGCCGCTCTCGGGCTGGCAACCGCGCTCGCCGTCGGCTTTGTCTACAGGCTCCCAGGCCAGGAGGGCTGGAGCGGTGTGGAAAATGCCCTCGGACCGATTATCACGACCTTGTATCTCTCGTCTGCGATCCTCCTGGGTTGTATCGGCGCGGCATGGTCTCATTGGATCTTCTGGCCCTTGCTGGTGATCGATCTCGCCCTGGCGATTCTGCGCCGCCGGCGCTTCGCCTGCCTGAAGACGGTATCGCCTTTGTTCCCCGCCTTGCAAGCACCCACCCGCCGGATCTACCTCGCCCGGCTGTTGGTGGGCAGCGCTCTGGCCGCGGCGTTCGTTTTTATCGCACCGTGGTTTGTGCCTTACCTGGTAGTAGCTGCAACCCTGATGGACCGTTTCGCCCTATACGCAGGCACGGCCCAGGCGAGCCCGAAGGACGAGGTGGCGCGCGTCAAACGTGAGCGCATGGAGAGGGCTGCACGAGAAGCCGTTGAGCAATTGCGTGGAGACTCCCAAGTCGGCTAAACTTCTGCCGGATATCTGGACATGGCAAAAGGCAAATCTCCCGAATTCTCCGCTCTCGACGCGGAATCGCTGCTGCGCCGTGAGGAAGCCTCCACGGGCGCTTGCGCCCAGCTCTCTGCGTGGGCGACACGGCGTTACGAACTGGAATCGGAGGGCCGCAAACAGGATCCGCGCACTGCCTTCATGCACGACCGCGACCGCGTGATCCACTCCCGCGCCTTCCGCCGCCTCAAGCACAAGACCCAGGTCTTTATCCCCTACACCAACGACCACCAGCGCACCCGCCTCACCCACACGGTCGAGGTGATGCAGATCAGCCGCACCATCGCCCGCTGCCTCGGGCTCAACGAGGACCTGACCGAGACGATCGCCCTCGGCCACGATCTCGGCCACACGCCGTTCGGCCACGTCGGCGAGAAGACGCTCGATGCCGTCATGCGCGGCAAGGACGTACCGGAGGGCATCCCCCCCGAGCTGGCCTCCGCCGGCGGCGGCTTCAAGCACAACCTACAGAGCCTCAAGGTGATCGACGAGATCGAATCGCGATACGGCCATCCGGGCCTCAACCTCAGCGACCAGGCTCGCGAAGGCATCCTCAAGCACACGCGCTGGAAGAAGTGGGTCGATTATCCCGGCCTGGAGAAGCAGGGCTTGCACCTCGAGCGGTCCGAGCCGCACTTCGAAGGCCAGGTAGTGGCCTCAGCCGACGAGATCGCGCAGCAGACTCATGACCTCGAGGACGGCCTGCGCGGGCGGATTGTGCCGTTCGGCGACGTGATGGAATTGGACTTGGTCAAGCGCATCGCCGCGAAGAACGAGTTGCTGCGCGACAAGAAAGTGGGCAGCTACGTCAAGCAGAACACGATCATTCGCAGCTTGATTCACGTGCTCATCGTTGATGTCATTCAGGAATCGGAACGGCGACTGAGAGCCTGGTGTAAAAGGCACAAGATGAACTCCCATGCAGATTTCGCGAAAAAGCAGGATGCCATCAGCCGTTGCGTCGACTTCAGCAGCGAGATGCATCCGCTCTTCAAAGAGCTGGAAAAGTTCGTCGTCGGCCGCGTCATTCGCTCACGGCAGGTCCAACTCAACGACGAATCGGGGCGCTACCTGATCCGCGAGCTTTTCAGCATCTATTACAATGATCCGCGGCTGTTGCCGTTTTACGCCCTCGAGCGATACCGCGCCGACAACAAGATCGAGCACCTTCAACACATGTCCAAGCGGAGCACCGAGGAGCAGCTTAAGGGGGAGATCGCAGCCAACTATCACGGCCGCCCGGAGTTCCTGCGGCTCGTCTGCGACTATATCGCGGGCATGAGCAACACCTACGCGATCCGGGAATACGAGAAGCTGATCATGCCGTTCCACGGCTGACGCCGGGGAGGCTCGAGAGGAGGTGGAGGATGAAGATTGCTGTGGCCAGCGATCACGCCGGCTTTCGGCTAAAGGAACACCTCAAGAAGAAGCTCCTGGACCTGGGGCACGAAGTTCTGGATTTCGGAACAGACAGCGAAGCGAGCACCGACTACGCCGATTACGGCCGGCCCGCCGCTCAAGCCGCCGCCGAGGGCGAAGTGAGATTCGCTGTTCTTTGCTGCGGCACCGGTCAGGGCATGGCCATGACCGCAAACAAGGTTCCGGGAGTCCGCGCCGCGCTCTGCAGCGAGCCTTTCTCGGCGCGCATGGCTCGCGCTCATAACAACGCAAACGTCCTCGTTATGGGCGGCAGGCTGATCGGCGAAGAGCTCGCCGACGAAATCCTGCGCGAATTCCTCGAAACCGGATTCGAGGGCGGTCGCCACATCCGGCGACTCGAAAAAATGGAATCCGGATAGTCTCGCCCCCCGAGGCGGACGAAGGAGGATAGATATGACTGCCAGCCTCAAACATGTTTTCGTAGTCTCAGATGCCACCGGCCAGACCTGCGAGCGAGTCGCCAAGGCAGCGCTGGCGCAGTTCGAGGGACATGAGGCCGAGATTCACATGAAAAAATTCGTTCGCACCCCACAGGAGGTCGAAAGGATTCTTCGCGAAGCCAAAGAACTCGAAGCGGCCGTGATTTACACGCTGGTGGGCGCGGACGAGCGCACAACGATGGCCGACAAAGCCAAAGCACTGGGAATTTCCACCATCGATATCCTGGGACCACTGCTGTTTCAGTTCGCCACCATGTTCGGCCACGATCCCGCGGAAATTCCAGGACTTTATCAGGACCTGATCGAGGGACACTGAGCATTCACTACTCGGGTGGTCCCGGCCGTGCCTGCCCGAACATCGCTTTTTTTTGCTATTCGTGCTCAATACAAATTATACTTGTAGTGGCGATATTCATTGCGTGATCACAAGCAAGCGGCCTTTCTAACCAGGTTTTGTGAAATGATTAGCGATAAGAAGACCATTGGCAAGCTGGAGGGTTATGCTAAAAAACGCGATTGGAAATCAATCGCCGCCGCCCTGGAGAGTGAATCGGATGAGGTGCGCCGCGCCGCAGCCGACGCGCTGACCGAACTCGCTGACGAGCGAGCCGTGTCGAGCCTGATCGAGGCCTTGATGCGCGAAGGGGACAGTATGTACGTCCGCAACAAGATCGAGGATGCGCTAACGGCGATAGGCGGGCCGGCAGTTGCGCCCCTGATCGACCGACTGCGCGACAAGAACGACAGGGTGCGCATCCGTGCCGCCGAAGCTCTGGGCAGGATCGGCGATGAGAGCGCCCTTGCTCCCTTGATCGAGATGCTGAAGGAAAAGGATATAAAGGTTCGTTCGATCGCCACCGAAGCGCTGGGTAGCTTTGGCAGCCTCGCTCGGGAGCCGCTCGAAGGCGTTCTTAACGACGTCAATGTGTCCGTGCGACGGCGCGCGGCCCTGGCGTTGGGTAAGATCGGCGATCCCGCCGCCGTGCCCGCCCTCTGCGAGGCGTTGAAGGATAAGGATGTTTACGTCAAGGACAACGCTGCAATCGCGCTTGGGCAGATTGCCGTTCCGTCGGCGGCTGAGTGCCTCGTCGATGCACTCTGTGACTGCGTATGGGACGCTACGGCCGCGCTCGTACAAATCGGCAAACCGGCATTCGAGCCTCTCATCAGAGCCCTGTACGACAATGCGGTGGCCGTCAGGGCGCGTGCCGCCAATGCTCTGATCCAGATCGGCGGCGACATGGCCGTCGAGCCACTGGCCGAAGCGCTACGCGACGAGAGCTGGGGAGTGCGGAAGAGCGCCGTCGACGCCCTCCTGAAGATCGACCACCCGTCGGCAATCGAGCCGCTCAAGGCAGCGCTGAAAGACAGCTACTGGGCCGTGCGCTCGAGCGCCGCCGAGGCGCTTGGAAACATCGGCGATGAGAGCGTAATCGACTCGCTCAAGGAGTTGCTCTTCGATCTCGATGAGATCGCCAGAACGAGCGCACAGGACGCCATAAAAAAATTATCGGAAACTGCAAAGTAACGCTGCTCCGGCCCGGCTATCGGATACCCTACAGCACGGAGTCGCTGTCGGGCGGCATCGCATCTTCGCCTCCCAGTACATCCAAGCCCTCGGGATCTCCCGTGGCGAGCGACTGCCCCGCCGCGGCGAATGTGAGACGGACCCTCTCGGACTTCATGAAATAGGGTATCCATATCGCCGCACCGATAATTGCGGCCACAATACCTGTCCCCGCGATGAGTTCCTGCATTACGTCTTCGGCATATTCCCCGAAGATCGCAATGCCCCAGAAAAAGCGGATTGCAGAGAAACCAAGCTGAGCCCAAAGATAAGTAATCCACAATGCCGGCAAAGTCGGATGTTTGGTAAAGAACCTGAAGCCAAGATAGAGGACGAAGAACAGAAACACGAAACAGCCGATTATTTCGAACCAGACCAGAGTTTCAAATCCCTCAAACCTGTCGATAACGATGGAATATTCGTAGGTGTCCATCACGCTGAAGTTATTAAATATCACCACTATCAGCAGTATTGGAGCAACTACACACCCGATGGCGGGCAAAATCAGCCATCCCTCTATCCCAGCCTTTACGGTTTTCCCATTTGACATCTCTACCTCCTTCGAGTTCTTGGATTCAGCTCTGCATGCCACTCACAACATGCAGTAAGAAAGCAAGGCAGTTAATCGCGAATTATAATTTTACATTCTAGATATGGGCAGAAATTAATTTACGCTAATAACGATCTGGCCTCAAGGCAAATTTCAGGCCGTCCATCAATTGCTGAAATGTAGCCGAACTGCTCAGGAAAAGTCGGGAAATACCTTTGAGAATCGGCACTCCCTCATGCGGCATTGAAGGCACTGTGGTAAAATTCTTCCTCTGATGTACAGTGGTAATTCGGCTTTGAAATCGGGGAGACAAAGATGAACGATGAGTTAAAACGAGTTGATCCGCAAATATACGATGCAATGAGGGCCGAGGCCTTGCGCCAGCATGAGGGTCTCGAGCTTATCGCCAGTGAGAATTTCGTCTCTGAGGCCGTGTTGGAAGCGATGGGCTCAGTGATGACGAACAAGTACGCGGAGGGCTATCCCGCCAAGCGCTACTACGGCGGTTGCACGAACGTCGACACGGCCGAGAGCCTCGCGATAGAGCGCCTCACGCAGCTTTTCGGTTGCGAGCACGCCAATGTCCAGCCCCACAGCGGCACAACCGCGAATATCGCCGTCTACATGACGGCCTGCGAGCCCGGCGATACCGTGATGGGTATGGATCTCAGCCACGGCGGCCATCTCAGCCACGGCCACCCGCTCAATTTCAGCGGCATTACCTACAACATCGTACCCTACGGCGTTAACAAGGAAACCGAGCAAATCGATTACGACGAGATGCTGCGCATCGCCCGGGAATGCCAGCCAAAGCTGATCATGGTGGGCGCCAGCGCCTACCCGCGCTTCATCGATTTCGAGCGCATCGCAAAGCTGGCGGCGGAAGTGGAAACCGTGGTTTGTGCAGATATCGCTCACATCGCCGGCCTGGTCTCCACCGGGCTTCATCCATCGCCGATCCCCCACTGCGACTTTGTCACCTCCACGACGCACAAGACCCTACGAGGACCGCGCGGCGGCATCATCATGTGCAAGGAGACATGGGCCGAGAAGCTCGACAAGATCGTCTTCCCGGGTAATCAGGGCGGGCCGTTGATGCACATCATCGCGGCCAAGGCTGTAGCTTTCAAGGAGGCGCTCAGCGACGGCTTTAAGTCTTACCAGAAACAGGTTGTCGCCAACGCCAAGGTGCTAGCCGGCGTGATCGCCAAGCGCGGATACCGCATCGTTTCCGGGGGCACTGACAATCACCTCTTGCTGGTCGACACGCTCAACAGCCGCGGAATCTCCGGTAAGGGCTCAGAGGCACGCCTGGAGGCGGCCGGTATCACGGTCAACAAAAACACGATTCCGTTCGACACCAAGAAGCCGTGGGTCTGCAGCGGCATCCGTCTCGGTTCTCCGGCCTGCACCACTCGCGGCATGAAGGAGTCGGAATTCGAGCAGATCGGCAACCTGATCTGCGATGTCCTCGACGTCGAAAAAGATGAGCGTGAAGCGGCTCAGGAAAATGTTCGCAAGCAGGTGCTCGAGCTTTGCTCCAAGTTCCCGATTTACGAGAATCGCTGGAAATAAATTACCGTTCAGAGAGTCGGGGCCTGCTCCGCGCACCTAAGTAAGTGCTATTACAGCGTAAGTTAGGATTGTGGTGCACATTTTAGGTGAAACTTGATAGGGTGCCGGCTATGAAAAGATTCCCCCTTTGGTTTCTGATTCTCGGTCTCGTGGCCCTGTTAGCGACACTGACAAGCTGTGGCACTGTCCAGAAAGTCGATAAAAAGGTATTTTCCGACACCGAAATGCTGAGGTTCGCTCGCAAGGTCCTTAGCGATGAGGAATTCGCTCTCTTCAAGGTGCCTTACAAGATCACCGACGAGCTCAGAGAAATCGCCAAGGAGATAGCACGCCCCGGCTGGAGCAAATCGTTCCAGGCCAAGCAACTGGCCCTTAAGCTGCTGGCCGGCGATGAGTTGGGGATTACATATAGTCACAACTGTAACTTCAGCGCCATCGAGGTCTTCGAATCGCGCAAAGCTAATTGCATCTCCTACACCAATCTGTTCGTCGGGATGGCGCGATCCATCGGCATCAACGCGGAGTACGCAGAAGTAACGGAGGTAGAGAGTTATTCGAAGATCGGGGATACTGTCGTTTACAACAGCCACGTCTGCGCCGTAGTTTTCGAAGGTCCCAAGCACTATCTCATCGACTTCTCGCTCCGCCCGCATAGGAACTACCACTTTTGGCGCGCAATGAGCGATCCCGAGGCGGCAGCCGTGTTTTACAACAACCTCGGCGCGCGGGAGTATCTCGAGGAAGATGAGTCGGTTCGAGTCAATAAGGCGTTAACCTATTTCTACTTGGCCAGAAAACTCGCACCCAAATTACCCCAGGTTTACAACAATTTAGGTGTGCTCGAGCTCCATCGCAACAACATCTCGAAAGCCGAAAGCTATTTCCACATGGCCCTCGAACACAGGCCCGGCTATTTCGCTGCCTACAGTAATTTAGGTTCGCTCTATCTCACGCGCGGAGAGCTCGACAACGCACTACGGCTTTACCAAGGGGCAGTTAAAGCGTCTCCGGAAAACAAGTATGCATTTCACGCCCTTGCGCGCCTGCAGATTCGTAAGGGCTACAACGAGGAAGCGGAGCGAAATCTCAAGAAAGCTCTAGCTATCGATCAACGTTTCACCGATGCGCGCCACGACCTCGGCCGCTTGTTTCTGCGCTCGGGCCGCCTGGCAGATGCACTCGACCAGTTCGCCCTGGCACTGAAATACCAGCCCGATGATAAACTTGCGCAGAGCAAAATCGATATGATTGAGAGCTTGGCGGTTAATCACCCCGAAAATCCGCAGCCTTGACCGACATCTACAAGATTTCCTTTGCTGCAAAACATGCAGGTTAATTGATCCAGAAGTGGTCAGGATCCATTTTGCCGAGGCCGGCCAGTAACCAACCTTACAGCCTTGCGGATTATCCCGCTTCACAATCTACGCGGTGACATTGAATACGCATCGAGGTTTAGTAATGCTTAAGCATTGGGGTCCGTTTGTAGCAGCACTAGTTTCCGTGGCGTTGCTGACCGGCTGCGGCTCTGTGAAGAATCTCAAGGTTCCTCACGAGCGTCTCAGCCCTCAGCAACTTCAGAATTACGCGAATAGCGTTCTGGAATCCGACGAATTAAAACTGTTTGAGGTTCCTTTCAAGATAGATCGCTCTCTCGTGAGAACCGCCCACATGGCGGAGACATTCGGCCGGACTAAGTATCAGCAAGCCAAGCAGTTGGCAGTTATGCTGCTCACCGGCAAGGATATGGGCATCGTATACAGCCGCAACAGCAACTATAGCGCCCTGGATGTGGTAGCTCACAAGAAGGCCAACTGCATATCCTACACCAACCTATTCATCGGCATGGCCAGGGCGATCAGGATCAACGCTCAGTACGCCGAGGTCACCGAGGTCGACAGCTTCGAGAAAGTAGGCGACACAATTGTCTATAACAGCCATATCTGCGCCGTGGTCTACGACGGTCCGAAACCTTATCTGATCGACTTCTCGCTGACCGATTATCCCCAGTACCACCGCTGGCGCGCAATCAGCGACCTCGAAGCGGCGGCATGCTTTTACAACAACATCGGCTCCGACATCTTCCTCCGTCGAGAGACACCGGACTTTCTCGAAAAAGCAATTAAATACTACACCATCGCCTACAAGCTCTATCCGGACTCACCGCAGGTTTACAACAACCTCGGAGTCATCGAGATGGAGCTGGGTAACATCGACAAGGCGGAGCAGGACTTCCATCGCTCGCTGGCCATCCGCCCAGGCTATTTCGCCGCTTACAACAACCTCGGCAGTATCTACTTACGCAAGGGCGAGTTGGACGAAGCAATCCGGCTGGTGCGGGAAGCGATAGAGGCATCACCCGGCAACAGATTCGCCTATAACACCCTGGCGCGCATGCTGATTCAGAAAGAGGACTATGCCGGTGCTGAGGAAACGCTGAAGAAAGCGCTTAAAATCAATAAGCGCTACACCGAAGCCCGCCACAGGCTCGGCAAGCTCTACCTCAAGCTCGGTCGCGGTAAAGAAGCGCTGCAACAGTTTGCCCTGGCGCTGAAATACAAGCCTGATGACGACATCGCGCGCAACAAGATGGATCTGATCCAACGCCTGGCGTCGGATCAGTAATCCCGGACGACAGTTGATCGGAAGGGGGCGGCCGAGCGGCCCCCCTTTAATATTCAACGATCCCGAGTATTAATTAGGCTTCCGACACATCCCCAGTATTTCGATGATCGCCTTCTTATCCAGTTCGACAACGTAATCGAATTTCCTGCCGTCGCCGTAATTGCGTAACACATCCTCGGCCATCACCTCGAATTTTTCTTCACCGATTCCCACATCGCCAAGCGTGAGATTGCGGTCGAGGCTTTCAAGCCAGGTGACAAACGCGTCAATCGCGGCTTTCGCCATTGAATTCTGATTCCCTTGAGGAATCCCGAAGCAGCGCGTTCCGAATTGTGCATAGCGGTTGGGAACAGCCTCGTGGACGAAGCGCATTATCCTGGGGATTACGATAGCCAGGCCGCGCCCGTGAGCGATGTCATAGTGACCGCTAAGGGCATGTTCGATGGCATGCATCGGCCACGCGCCACCCCGGCCTTTGTTCGGCAGGCCGGTCAGAGCCCACGTGCTTGCGTACTGTAACTCCCTGCGAGCGCGCAAATTGCTCCCGTCTCGATAGGCGACAGGCCCCCACTCGAACACGACGTTCATCAGGCCCTCGGTGATACGGTCCTGAACACCGCAGTCGCCCTCGCCCGCAAGATAGCTCTCGAGATAATGACTGAGGATATCGACGCAGCCGTCGGCTGTGACGTCGGGCGGGAGGCTGAGGTGCAGTTCCGGGTCGAGGATGGCTACCGCTGGAATTGTCAGTAAGCTAAACATCGGGCATTTCTCGTTGGTCTCCCAGTTGGTGATCACCGCCCCGGCGTCGGCCTCGCTACCGGTGGCGGCGGTTGTCGGCACTGCGATGATCGGCAACGCCCCGGAAATCTCCGCGCGCCCGCCGACCCGGTTCACAAAATCCCAGCAGCTACGACCCGTCACCGCCGAGGCGGCGATCGCCTTGGCGGCATCCATCGGGCTCCCGCCGCCGAGCGCCACAATCACATCGCAGCCCTCGGCACGAGCGATCTCTGCCGCTCGGTCACAGGTTGTGTGGCGAGGGTTGGGCTCGATCTCTCCGAAGACGACCGATTCCACACCCGCCTCGTTCAATAAGTCTACCGCCCGGTCTAGCAGTCCCGTCCTGCGGGCGGACGAACGGCCGGTGACGACCAGTACCTTCTTGCCGATCGCCGCAGCCTCCTCCCCCAGGGTGGAAAACTGCCCGGGACCAACCACCATCGTTGTGGGTATGCTCAGTCTGAAGTTCTGCAAATCAGGCTCCTTTTCGTCAAGTTACTGATAACCCTCTTTGTAATTATTCAAGTCTGACACATGAGTTCATACGTGCGCGGCTGCGGAATCAATTCCGCCGCAAGCAAGCCTCAAGAATTCTGACGAGCGCAGCACGGTCCAGTTTGACCACGGAGTGGTAGCAACGGCCATCGCCGTCGTTGCGAATAATGTCTTCGGCCATCGCTTCGAATTGCTCGTCGCCGATGCCGACATCGCCCAGGGACAGGTCTCTGCCAACGCCCCCCAGCCAGCCGACAAAGGCCCGGACAGCCTCGGAGGCTGATTCCCGCACCTCTCCGCCCTGAAGACCGAAACAGCGTTTACCAAGCTGCGCCAGGCGTTCGGGCGCGTTCTCGAGGAAGACTTCGCGCAAAACTCGCGGAATTACAATCGCCATGCCGCGGCCGTGCGGGATGTCGTAGTGGCCGCTGATCGCGTGCTCGATGTTGTGCATCAGCCATGAGCCGCCACGGCCGCTGTGAATCAAATCCGAGATGCCCCAAAGGCTGGCGTACTGCAACTCGCGCCTGGCTCTCAAATTACCGCCGTCTTCGACCGCCACGGGCCCCCACTCGAAAACCGTGTTCATCACGCCTTCGGTCAGGCGATCTTGTAGTGCGCAGTCGTTCTCGCCGCTGAGATAGCTCTCCAGGCAGTGGCTGATGATGTCCACGCAGCCGTCGGCAGTCGCCTCGCGAGGAATGCTGAGATGCAACTTCGGATCGCAAACAGCCACCCTGGGAGCGACCAGCGAACTGGCCAGCACGCATTTTTCGTGCGTGTGAGGATTCGAAATTACCGCCTCGCCGTTCGCTTCGCTGCCGGTAGCGGCTGTAGTGGGTATTGCGATTATCGGAACTGCGGCCTCTATCGGTGCCAGGCCGCCCGGACGGCGGCAGAATTCCCAACAGCTTTTGTCGTTCGCCGCAGCGGCGGAGATCGCTTTCGATGCATCAATCGCGCTCCCGCCCCCGATAGCCACAATCATATCGCAACCGCTTTCACGCAGCAGTTCAGCCCCGCTGTCGCAAGTGTCGTGATGCGGATTCGGCTCAATTGCCTCATAACAAACCACTTCTATACCTGCGGCTCTCAGCAATTCACGTGCCTTGCTGATTGTCGCCTTCAACGGGCCAGGCTGGGCGTAACTCACGATCAAGGCGCGGGAACCGAATTCGGCCGCAATATCTCCGAGAGCGTCCAAGCGGCCGGGACCGAAAACAATCCTGGTCGGCAGGCTCAATTGAAAATTAATCACTAACTCCCCCCTTCCGCGCTGCCCTCCTTCGGCAGGTTTGCGGCTAATCGTATCACGGAGCCTTCGTTTACCGTGCAGAGTTTATCCTGAAATTAGAAGTGGTTGCGGCGCGAGTTAATCGTCACTTTATCCTATACTCCTTGACAGGACAGCTGTTCCATCGGATATTTAAGCAAGCCCTTCCAAGGGACGATCATCTATTGTTATTGCACAATTCCGCACTCACCCACATGCAAGCAAAACCGGTGAGACGCTGGATAATGTAACAAAGGAAATATATGTTGTTATTACTACCGCCTCGATGAAAGATTAGAACGCTTGAATGGATGGAGGAGTGAAAGAGTGGTTTCTGAATCATCTCGAACCAAGTATCTGAAAGACGGCACAGCGGTCATTGTGCGTGAGAAAACGCTTGACGATCTCGATGCCTCAATGCAGTTCTACGCCTCGATGCCCGAGCAGGAGCGAGAGCTGATGCGCATTGATGTGACGGACCGCTCGGTGGTGGAAGGCCGCCTCATGGAAATCGAGAAAGGCAACTTCTTCCGGCTGGTGGCTGAGGTCGAAGGCAAGTTCATCAGCGAAGCCATCCTCGAGGATCTGCGCTATGGCTGGATGAGGCGTACCGGAGAGATCCGCATTCTCATCCTGCCGGAATTCCGGGATACCGACCTTGCCCGCATCATCACCCGCGAGATCTTTCTAAACGCCGCTCGACGAGGTCTGAATAATCTGATCGCCAGAGTCCTGGATGGCGAAACCTGGATGTACGATACGCTCAAGAAACTTCACTTCAAACACGAGGCCACCCAGAAGCGTCACGCGGTGGACCTCCACGACAATCAACACGATGTCCATCTGATGACCTTCAGTCTTAGCGGGATGTGGCAGGACATCGAGAATGCGATCCTGGAGTCCATCGCTTCTCCAAGAGAGTACTGAGGGGGCGGGAAAATGTCAGAGTTCTTGAAGGAAGTAAGCCTGACCAACGGGAAGAAGATCGGGCTGAAATACCTTGGGCGCGAAGACTTCGAATCGTCACTGGAGTTCTTCCGCAGGCAACCCGATAGCGACCGGGTCTACCTGCGCCGCGACGTTACCGACCGGAGCGTCATCGAGAAACGCATTGAGGAGATCGAGAACGGATTGTCAACGGTCATTGTAGCGGTGGATGAAGGCAGAATCGTCGGCGACGCGCTGCTCTACGTGGCGCAGCGCGGTTGGTTTCGCAAAACCGGCGAAATCCGCTTCGTGGTTGACGTCGATTACCGTGGCCTCGGCCTCGGCACATTACTCGCCCGCGAGATCTTCATGGTCGCCATCAAGAAGGGACTGCGCAAACTCGAGGCTACCTGTATGGAAACGCAGACCGGCGTGGTGATGGTGCTCGAACCGCTCGGCTTCGAGAAAGAAGGCGTCCTCAAGAACTTCGTGGTCGACCTCCATGGCCGCGAGCACGATCTGATTCTCTTGGGCATGCACCTGGGATAGATTCCCGGTTAATACTCGGCTCATCATGCGCCTTCGCTGTGCCACCAATCCGCCAACCTATCGAATTCCTTCAACACGGGACTGCCGTGCAGACTTCGGAGAAACACCTGTCCGTAACGGCGCGTCAGCAGGCGGTTGTCGAGCACGGCCATGATGCCGCGGTCGCTCGAGCCGCGCACCAGCCGCCCAAGCCCCTGCTTGAGCATCAACGCAGCCGAAGGCAGCTGAAAATCATTGAACGGGTTGCCGCCGGCCGCTCGTATCCGCTCAATTCGGGCCTGCACAATCGGATCGTCGGGAACAGCGAACGGCAGCTTGTCGATGATCACGCAGCTGAGGTCCGGTCCCCGCACGTCGACTCCCTGCCAGAAGCTGGCCGAGGCAAGCAGCACCGAGCCCTCCTCCGCACGGAAACGCTCCAGCAGGTCGCGCCGCGAGCTGGTGCCCTGGAGCAGCAGAGGATAAGCGATCCGCCCCTCCAGCAGTTCGAATGCCCTTTCCATATTCCTCAGACTGGTGAACAGGACGAACGCGCGCCCCTCGGTGAGCGATAGTATGCGGATTATCTCCTCGACGGCGCCCTCCAGAAAGCCTTCGGAGTTGGGATCTGGCAGGTCTACAGGAACGTAAAGCCTGGTCTGGCTGCGGAAGTCGAAGTGCGAGGGCAGCAGCATCTCCTCGGCGTATTCCAATCCCAGGCGCTCGCGGACGAAGCGGAAAGAGCCTTCCACCGCCAGGGTCGCGCTGGTGAGAATCGCGGTCTCGATGTTGTCGAAGAGCAGTTGGCGCAGGTTGTTCGAAACATCGATCGGGCTGGCGCGCAGGAATATCCCCCTCCCCCGCCGCTCACCCCAGTAAACGAAATCGATGTCGTTCCCTTCCAGAACAATCGTCAACGCATTGCGCAACTCCGCGCTGCGCCGCGCCAGTGCGAAGAGGCTTTCCGGGCGGTCAGTGATCATGCCGATCGAAGCCTCAAAATCGCTGAGCTGATCCTGCAAGCGCTGCAGAGCGCCCGAGATCGCCTCACTGCGTATCTCGTCGAGCCTGAAGCGGTCCGCTCCCGGCTTGATGCGCGAGAAAAGGGCCTGGGCTTTTTTCTGCACCTCCGCCGTGCAATTCAGCAGGCGCGTGTCCTTGATCTTCTCATTGGAGAATTCGTGATCGGCGTCGCGTGCCAGCTCTTCGAAACGCCAATTGCTCACCTCCACGCCAAAATACGATGTCGCGACGTCCTCGATCTCGTGCGCCTCGTCGAGGATCACGCGGCTGTACTCTGGGATCACCGCCCCGAAGCCTTCGTCGCGCACGGCCAGGTCGGCAAAGAGAAGGTGATGGTTCACTACAACGATGTCGGCGTCGGCGGCGCGCAACCTCATTTTCACCAGCCAGCACTCCTCGTAGTGCGGGCACTTGCGACCGACACAATTGTCCGACCTGCAGGAGAGCGACGAGAAAAGCGCAGTGCCCTCCGGGATTCCGCTAAGCTCCGCGAATTCGCCGGTCTCCGTCTCGGCAACCCAATCCTCGATTAAGCGGAACTGGTCTACCTCCTCCATTCCCTTGAGCAACGGCTGCCGCCGGTAGAGTTGCAGCTTGCGCAGGCAAAGATAATTTCCTCGCCCCTTCATCACAGCAGCCTTGAAACTACCCCCGAGGCTGGCGAGGAAAGGCAGATCCTTAAAGAAAAGCTGCTCCTGGAGGTTCTTGGTGCCGGTTGACACGACGATCCTCTTGCCGGTAGCCAGTGCCGGCACGAGATAGGCAAGAGTCTTGCCGGTGCCCGTTCCGGCCTCGGCGATCAGCGCACCGTCCCCCACCAGCGCTTCCAGGCAGGCGAGCGCCATCTTCGCCTGCGACGGCCGCGCCTCGTAGCCGTCGAGCCGCTTCGAGAGGGCGCCGCCGGGCGAAAAGAAGGCACGTACCCGTTTGCTTAGATCGTCAGTAGAGGTTATTTCCATTTTGTTTCAGTTAAAAACGTGTCGAAGCCACGCAGGGGATTTTAACAGAAACACATCCGCCGTGAAGCCGCCGGAAAGATAAATACTTCGCTCGAAAGTGCGCGCATGTTAAACTGACCGACCCCGGAGGAATTAATTGATGCAGAGCCAATTCAAAGAGCTGCCGGAGATATTCGGTCCCTTCGAAACCAACATCCGCGTGCCGGAGTACACCTCGGTCTTCGTGACCTCAGCGATACGCAGGCTCTTGGATACCCGCGAAATGCAGCGCCTGCGCAACATCAGGCAACTGGGTTTCGTGAACCTTGTTTTCCCCGGTGCCCAACACACGCGCTTCGAACACTCGCTGGGCGTTTACTTTCGCGCCTGCCAACTCATCAAGCACCTCTGTGAGGTCGAAGGCCTGCTCGAGATTGCTAGTCCAGACCAGGTGAAAAGGCTTTTACTCGCCAGCTTGCTTCACGACATCGGCCACTACTACGGCACCCATGTGATCGAGGAACTTGGCAAGACCAAGGACTATGCCGGCAGGCTGGGGCAGTACAACCATCTCGATGTCGGCCGTCGACTGCTCACATCGAAAGCCAGCGAGGTGGGCGCCGCGCTCGAAGAGGGCTTCGGCATCGATCCCGCTGAGCTGGCAGATTATGTCTTCGGCAAAAACCACGGCGGCGGTCTCGACGGCGAGCTTTACCGCCTGCTCGACGGTCCGATCGATGTCGACAAAATGGACTATCTCGAGCGCGATTCGATCCACACCGGGGTCCCCTACGGCCGCAATTACGACGCTGCGCGTCTGCTTAGCTCGTTCATGATCCAGCACCAGAACAAGAAACGGATAAACATCCTTCTGCGCGAGAAGGGCAAGGCGAGTGCCGAGGTCTTTATCTTCAGCCGCTATGTAATGTTCACCGAAGTCTACTGGCATCACACCGCCCGCTGCTTCTCGGCCATGTTCCGCCGCGCCTTTATGGACTTGGTGAAAACCGACCTGGAGGTGGAAGCGCTGATCGGCGAGAATATCTACACCAAGAAAGGCTGCAAGTATTACAGCGATTTCGAGAGTTTCCGCCACATCGTTGAGCTCGCCTCCAAGGGCGGCCGGCGCACAGCGGTGGCGCGGGATATGCTCACCGCAATCGCGGCCGGGCGCGCCGGGCTCTACAAGCGTTTGATCACGCTCCGCGGCGAGGGCGAGCCCGGCGGGCGGCAGTACGAAGCCAAGCTGATCTGCCGCCGTCTGATCGAGTCCTACCACTCCGGGCTCGACAGTTGGCTGGCGCTGGGACGGAAGTTCGCGCGCAAGGTTGGCAAGCGCGCCGGCATCGCCAACATCCGCGAGCATCACATCCTGATCGACACGCTTCTACTCGGCGACCGCGGCACAACCTACCCGCTCTATTTCCCGCGCGAAGAATTGATACGCGACATCACCGAGGTTTCGCCCGTCGCCGGTGCGCTCGACAAGATGTTCAATGAGGCCGCCCAGCAGGTGCGCATTTACTGCCACCCCGATTATGTGAGCCGCCTCAAACCCGATGAGGTGTACGACGCACTCTTCGAGTGCCTAGATTGATGGTCTGCTCGGGGTAAATCCTGACAAGTCTTAGAGTTTCTTCAGCAATTCCCCCGTTGCAATGTGAATCGGATCCCACACGGGCGAAGCCTTGGGCGCGTAAGGCAAGTCGAGCAATGCCAGTTCGTCGAGAGGAAAGCGCGAGGCGACGGCCGCCGCCAGCACACCCAACCGGCCGGTGACACCTCGCTTACCATACAACTGTGCCCCGATCAGACGCCTCGAGTCGGCATCCGCAATCAGCCGCACGGTAAGGTCGCCCGCACCCGTGAGATAGCGAGCCTTCTCCGGCGCGCGGACCGTAACCGCAACCGGTTTGAGGCGACCGCGCTCCGCCTCCTCGGAATTCAATCCCGTCATACCCAATTCGTAATCCGAGGCTACAACCGCTTGCGTCGCGAGCGCGCCGGGAAAGGCGGCATACCTCCCCGCCGCATTGGCTCCGGCGATCCGACCGGTCTTTACAGCGAGCGCGCCGGTCGGCTGGTAGTATGGTGCGCCGGTGACAAGATGCTTGACGCAGGCGCAGTCCCCGGCGGCAAATATACCCCTGACGCTGGTCTCCATCGTTTCGTCTACGGCGATAGCCCCGCAGCGGTCCAGGATTATTCCCGCCCGCCGCGCCAGGTCCACGCGCGGCTCGGCACCGCAGGAAACTATGGCGACGCCGCACGGAACCACCGCCGCATCGGTTATCACCGAGGAGATCGAGCCGCCGGTTCCCGTTTCCACGCCGAGGACAGCCGACCCAGTCAGTACGCGAACACCGGCCTCCTGCAAAGCAGAACGCACGAGGGCGCCGATCTCGGGATCGCAGCGCGTGGCCACAAAACCTCGCCGCTCGATTAAAGTGACCTTCAAGCTTCGCTTTTGCAGAGCGTCCGCCCACTCCAGACCCTGCACGCCGGAGCCGATGACAACCGCCTCACTCGGCTTCTCACTCTCCAGCCAGGCATTTAGAGCAAGAGCGTCGTCGAGGCTGCGCACGGCGAAAACGCCGCGATCATTCTCTCCTACTTCAAACGGTATCCGAGGCGACGCGCCCGTCGCCAGCACCAGGCGGTCGTAGTCGACACGTTTGCGCTCCCCGACTTGCAGATCGTGCACGACCAATTGGCGGCCGCTATGGACTATTTCGACTGCCTCGTGATTTGTCAGCACCCGGATGCCGCGCTCGCGCTCGAACTGCTGCGGGCTTGAGGAAACGAGGGTTTCGGCATTACGAACGTCGCCCGCAATCAGGAAAGGCAGACCGCAGGAGGCGTGTGAAATGCCGGCGCCCCGCTCGATCACGGTGATTTCAAGAGAGGGATCGACGCGCTTGGCTCTGGCGGCGGCGCTCAAGCCGGCGGCCACTCCCCCTATGGCAACCAGTCTTTCTCCCCTGCCCATGGCAACCCTTCAGGAATTACTCCAGGTCAGACAAAAATAATTGCGGCCCGCCGCCGGGCGAGTTCGTTGAGAGGTCCCGATCAGTGCAATTTCTCGGGCTTCTGCTTAATGATTCCCTTCTTACGGGCGTACTCCCAGAGTTCCTTCTGCAGCAGCTTGCGTCCGCGGAAGAGACGGCTCATCACTGTGCCGATCGGCGCGTCGATGATCTCGGCTATCTCCTTGTAAGAGAATCCCTCGATGTCGGAGAGAATCACCACCAGCCGGAACTGCTCCGGCAGGTGCTCGATAGAGGCCTTGACATCATCGTCGAGAAATTTGTGCATGAACTCCTCGATCGACTGCCCGGGCTTCTTCTCCGGAAAATACTCGCTTATCTGATCGTAGAGCAGAAACTCGCCGACGTCGTCGATCTCGACCGACCGCGGCGACTTGACCTTTTTACGGTAGCGGTCTCGGAATGAGTTGGTCAGTATCTTGAACAACCAGGCGCGGCCGTTGAGGCTTTCGTCGAACAGGTGGGCGCTGCGCACTGCCTTGAGATAAGTCTCCTGAACAAGGTCCTCCGCATCCTCGGGGTTCCGGGTCATCCGTAACGCGGCGCTGTATAGACCATTTATATTGTCGAGGCAAAGACTTCTAAACGTCTCGCTTAAATGCTGTCCGTTTTCCTCTTCCATTTCCATCCACTATTAATGTTCCATCCAATATATGGCACCGGTTTAAGGAATGCAAGGCAGTGCGGAATCGTCCTTACAGAGGCACTGCTATATAATCGTTGCAACCTGAGGAGAAGAAAGATGGTTGATTTTTACAACATTGACGAGTTGCTGAGCGACACAGAGCGCCTGATTCGCGACACAGTGAGGGAATTCGTCAACGAACAGGTGCTGCCCAATATCGGGGAATGGTGCGTGGAAGGCAGGTTTCCGGAACACCTTATCGGCCCGATGGCCGAGATGGGATTGTTGGGAGCGGCCCTGCCTGAAGAATACGGCGGTGCGGGTCTCGATGCTCTGGCCTATGGCCTGATCATGCAGGAGCTAGAACGCGGCGACTCCGGCCTGCGTTCGTTCGCGTCGGTCCAGAACGGCCTGGTAATCTATCCGATCTTCACCTACGGCAACGAAGAGCAACGCCGGCGCTGGCTCCCCGAGTTGGCCGCCGGGAAGAAAATCGGCTGTTATGGCCTTACCGAGCCCGACGGCGGCTCCAATCCAGGCGGCATGCGTACGCGGGCGGTGCGCGACGGCGACACTTGGGTGCTGAACGGCTCGAAGATGTGGATCACCAATGCCACGATTGCCGATGTAGCAATCGTCTTCGCGCAAACCGGCGAGAAGCCGAAGGACATCCGGGGATTCGTTGTCGAGAAGGGCACGCCGGGATTTCTCCAAAATCCGATTCTGCGCAAGATCGGCCTGCGGGCTTCCGACACCGGTGAGCTGGTTTTCGAGGACTGCCGCGTCCCCGACGCGAATCTCCTGCCCGGCAGCGACATCGGCCTTCGCGCTGCCCTCAGCTGCCTCGATCAAGCCCGCTACGGCATCGCTTTCGGCGCCGTCGGCGCGGCTTCGGCCTGCCTTGAGGAAGCGTTGGATTTCTCCTCGACGCGTGCGCCCTTCGGCAAACCGCTCGCCGGTTACCAGATGGTCCAGCAGAAGCTCACCGACATCATCAGCGGAATCACCGCCGCGCAGTTGATCAACCTGCGCCTGGCCCAGCTGAAGGATGCCGGAACAATCAAGCCGGAGCAGATCTCGCTGGCCAAGAGCCGCAACGTGCGGATGGCACTCAACACCGCGCGCACCTGCCGCGAGATACTCGGCGCCAACGGCATCACCTACGAATTCAGCTCCGGTCGCCACGAAACCAACCTGATCAGCGTCGACACCTACGAGGGTACGTACGATATCCACACTCTAGTGATCGGCGCCGCACTGACGGGAATTCAGGCATTCAGGTAAGCATTACCGCGCTTGACGGCCGCGCTCGCACAAAGAACAATGAGAAGGTGGGCAACGTCAATCCTCGTAGCCCACTCGAAGGGCTCTGATAAACCCTCTGTGAGGAAATCGAAATGACAACCGCAGCAGTTCTGGTGGCGGTCCTCTCGCTGCTCTCACCGCAGGCAGACATGGATGATATCGTCACCTTCACGCTGGACAACGGCATGAAGATCATCGTCCACGAGGACCATTCAATACCCAACGCCAATATGTATTTCTTCTATAAGGTCGGCTCGCGCAATGAGTACCCTGGTATTACGGGGCTGAGCCACTTCTTCGAGCACATGATGTTCAACGGCGCCGAGAAGTACGGGTTCAAGCAGTTCGACCGCGTGATGGAAGCAGCGGGAGGCAGCAACAACGCCTACACCACGGAAAACACCACTGTCTACACCGACTGGTTTCCCAAGGGCTCTATGGAACTGATCTTCGACCTGGAAGCCGACCGCATCGCCAACCTCGCACTCCGAAAAGACATTGTTGAGAGCGAGCGAGGTGTCATCCACTCCGAGTGGACCACCGGGCGCAACAACAGCAATTGGCAAGTCCTCGGCGAGCAGGTCACGGCCGCGGCAATGATCGCCCATCCCTACAGTTGGTCGGTGGTCGGCTGGGAGTCGGACATCCTCAACTGGAAACAGGAGGACCTGCAGAAGTATTTCGACACATATTACGCGCCCAACAACTGCGTGGTGGTCATCTCCGGCGACGTCGAGCTGGAGGAGGTCAAGCGGCTTACCAAGCAGTATTTCGAACCTATACCCGCTAACGATCCACCGCGGGAGATCCACACCGAAGAGCCGCCGCAAATGGGGGAGAAGCGGCTCGAAGTCGAGTGGGAGGTCTTCCAACCGAACATCCTGATCGCCTTCCACGTGCCCGAGACAGGCAGCCCCGATTACTACGCACTGGATCTGCTCGACACCATCCTCTCCGACGGCCGCACATCAAGGTTCTACAAGCGGCTGGTGGACGAAAAGCAGCTTGCGATCGCCGCCGTAACCCACGTCCCCATGGCATTCGATCCCTTCCTCTACTACATCTACGCAATCAGCAGCGGCAAGGGCTCGACCGACGATATCGAGGCCGAGATCTACGACATTCTCGACGACATCAAAGCCAACGGCGTCACCGATGATGAGCTGCAGAAAGCCAAGAATATCAAGCTGATGCAGTTCTACCATGCGATGGAGACGATCAACGGCAAATCGAACACGATCGGCACCTACGAATTATTCTTCGGTGACTATGGCAAGCTTTTCAGCGCCCCGGAGGACTATGGCAAGGTGACCAGCGACGACATCAAGCGTGTCGCCGCCAAGTACTTCGTCAAGAAAAACAGAACGGTCGGCATCATGCGCCGCGCGGAGGAGGAGTGATCATGCGCGATCTCAAAGTTCTTTCGTCTCTGCTCGTTGTGGCCGCGGTCTGCTCTCTCGCCGCACTCTCGCCGGCCCAGGAAAAGGCCGGATTCACTCTGCCGACATACGACAAGTTTGTCTTGGACAACGGCCTTACCGTTTACCTCATGGAGCACCATGAGGTGCCGTTGGTGTACGTCTCGGTCGTCTTCCCGGCAGGCGCGGTGTACGACGGCGACAAATTCGGGCTGGCCAACCTCACGGGCGAGGGACTGCTGTTCGGCACCGAGAATTACAGCAAAGAAAAGATCGAGGAGACCTTCGATTTCTACGGCGCAGGCATCAGCACGGGGGCGTCGCTGGAGACCGCGTCTGTCAATGTTTCTTGCGCCGTCAAGGATGTCGAAATCCTCTTTCCGATCCTCGCAGAAGTGATTACAAAGCCTGTTTTCGACGAGCAGGAACTCACCAAGCGCAAGATGCGCCTGCTCGCCGAGCTGGCCCAGGCCAAAGAGAGCCCGCGCAGAGTGATCGGTTCCTACTTCAACCGCTTCGTCTTCGGCGACCACCCTTATGGGAACCCCGTCGGTGGCACGCCAACAACGGTATCCAGGCTGAGCGCAGAAGACCTGAAATCCTTCTACAACATCCATTTCCGGCCCGAGGGCTCGGCAATTGCTGTGGTTGGCGATTTCAAAGCAGCCGACATGAAAGCCCGAATCACCGGCATGCTCTCCGGCTGGAAGGCTCTGGGCGACGCGCCTGGAAACCCGCTTGAGGGCGCCGGACTGCCTGAGTTCGACAAGCCGCGTTTACTGCTGATTAACAAGGACGACGCGACAGAAACCACCTTCCTGATCGGAGGCAAGGGTGTCAAGCGAGGAACTCCCGACTACATCCCGATTATGGTCATCAACACGATCCTCGGTGGACGCTTCACTTCCTGGCTTAACGACGAACTCAGAGTGAACGCCGGACTTACTTATGGCGCGCGAAGCAGTTTTGCGGCGTACCAGCACGCCGGCACATTCAGCATGTCATCGTTTACGCGAAACGAGACCACTGTCGAGGCGATCGATCTGGCCCTAAAGGTCTACGACCGGCTGCTCACCGAGGGTGTCGACCAGGAAACCCTCGACTCGGCCAAGGCATACGTCAAGGGCCAGTACCCTCCGGACTTCGAGACGGCCGGCCAGCTCGCCGGGCTCCTGACTTCGATGTTCGTTTATGGCTACGACGAGAGCTTTATCAACAATTTCGAGGAGACCGTTGATTCGATCACTGTCGAAAAAGCTCGCGAGATCATCGGCAACTACTTCCCGCGCGGGAACCTCCAGTTCGTGCTTGTCGGCAAGGCAGCCGACATCAAGGAGGCTGTCAGCAAGTACGGTGACCTAAGCGAAAAGGAGATAAAGGCCGAAGGTTATTGATCGTCAGGCAATTTTGTATCTCGGAGGGCGCGGTTGCTTGGCTGCGCTCTTCGTCTTTTTAGTTTGTTTTCCCCCCGGTTCGGGAAATGTTCCGGACGCAACTCCTGTTGCGCGCGCGCCATGGCTCGGTTAGGCTTGCCCTAAGGAGATCTTGATACAGGTGCGCGAACAGATGGCGACTTTCCTGTACGAATTCTGGAAACGCAAGTGGCTGTTCGTCGCCTTCGCACTCGGCACACTGATCGCACTCCTGCCCGCCCCAGAGGGCCTGACCCGCGAGGGCCTGTTTGTGCTCGCGATTTCCGCGGGATCAGTCATCATATTCATCACCGAGCCGGTTCCCCTGCCGACCGTGGCCCTGATGATCGCCATCGTCCAAGTGCTGCTCGGCATCTCCGACCCGAAGGTTGTCGCCAAATCGTATATGAGCGACAGCGTTTTCTTCATCATGGGCTCGCTGATGATCGCCGTCGCCTTCGTCAAACAGAAGCTCGACCGGCGCATCGCATACATGCTGCTGCGTGCCGCCGGCGGCCGCACCGACAGGTTCGCTCTCGGAGTGATGGTCACCGCCGCGTTAATAGCTTCCCTCATTGGCGAACACACGGTGGCGGCGATCATGTTGCCGGTCTGTCTCGTCGTCATTCGTGCGGTCAGCGACCGGGAGGGTGAGGACCGCATGCTCACGGGTTTGCTGCTGTTCTCGCTGGCTTACGGTTGTACGATCGCCGGCATCGGCACTCCCAGCGGCGGAGCGCGCAACGCAATAATCATCCAGTATTGGAAGGACCTGATCGAACCAGCGGTTCACGTAGATTACCTCGCTTGGGTGATCACCGCATATCCGATACTGCTGCTGATAATACCTGTGCTGGCGGTGATCCTGCGGCTGACATTCAAACCGCGAGTAACCAATCTCTCTCGAGTCCTGGCACGCTTGCGCGCCGAAATTGAGAGCGCCGGGGCGATGAGCGTGCAGGAGTGGCTCACGTTGGCCATCTTCTTGTTCACCCTGATCCTGTGGCTGACTGCCAGCAGCACCATTGGGTTGGGTATCGTGGCTTTGATCGGAGCCGCACTTTTCCTCATATTGGGGTTGGTTGAGTGGCGGGACTACAACGATGGGGTCAACTGGGGAGTTGTGCTTCTCTATGCCGCTGCGATGAGCATCGGCGCAGCGATGGTGCGCACCGGAGCCGCGGAGTGGGTGGCCGGCACCTATCTCGGCATGATGACCGCCATCGGCTTGGGCAGCGGCCTTGCACTGCTGATCTCAGTGGCAGTGTTGATCACCCTGGTTACCAACACCATGAGCAGCGGCGCGGCCGTCGCCGTGCTGGCCCCGATTACGCTCAAAATCGCGATGCTCTCAGGCCTGAATCCGTTGATGATGGGATTCGTCACGGCCATTGCTTCAGCGTTCGGCTTCCTCAGCATCGCCAGCCATCCGGGTATTACCATCATCTATTCCGCGGGCTACCTGCCGGCGCGCGATTTCCTGCGACACGGCTGGAAAATCGCTCTCGCCTGCCTAATCATCCTCATCGTATATGCCGCCACTTACCTGCAGTTGATCTGCCACCTGATATGCCCCACGGGAGGACAATAGAATGAGGTTCTTAATCTGCTTGCGAGGGGACAGGCTATCGCGGCCGACGCTGCATTTCGCGGCCCTGATGGCCAGCCGCCTCAGCACCGACATGACGGTCCTCTTTGTCGCACCCGGAGTGCGGCGGGAATTCACCCAGGAGGCCGACCTCGCTCGCGAAAAAATGAATGAATGGGCCATAGACTCGCCGGGGATGGGAGTCATCAAGGCCGCTCGCGATCACCTCGAAAGCCTGGGGCTGATCAGTTCCGAGGACAACGGCAATGCCTACCCGGACATTCTCGAACCCGGCGCCGGCGGAGCGCTGGAGTTGCGCATGGCAGGGCGCGACGGCGAGCATGTCGCCTTCCGCTTCCGCCAGGGAGACGCTCTCGAGCAGATTCTCGAGGAGATGAAAACACATCGTTACGACCTGCTGGTCATCGGCGCCGGCGCGCGGCACTCGTACCTTGTCGACAGGCTGCTGCAATTTTCGACCAGCTCTGTGCTGGTGGTGAAGAATCCGCTCGATATTCGCTACAAGGTGCTGGTCGCGACAGATGCCTCCCCGGCCGCTCACCGAGCCGAGCTACTGGCGATAAAAACCGCCAGCTTCCTCAAGATGGAACTGAAGTTCCTCACCGTTGTCAGGAACGATGAAGAGCGCGAGTTCATGAAAAAGCATCTGGAGAGGATGAACAATCTCTGCGAGCTCAAGCACGTCCCCTGCAGTGCCGTCACCGCCGAGGGGAATATCGTTAAAGAAATTATTAAGGCTGCAGGGGATGATCACATCGCTTTCATCGGCCGCTCGCGCCACGGCGCTCTCAAGAAACTCGTTTTCGGCAGCAAAGCTATCAAGATAATTAACGGGGGCAACTGCCCCATAGTCTTCATGAAATAACTTCGCAACAATCGCAAACCCAAGGAATGGAGTTGGAGGTCGGAGGAATGCCAGGCAAATCATGGTTAAGGATGCTGTTGCTGGTCCCGGCGATTCTTATTGCCATTACAATAACCACCTTTCCGGCTGCGACATCGCCCCGCCCCGCAGACGAAAGCGGGGGCGTAGAATACCGCGACGACGCGTTTGAAGTTGTTGTTTACGACAGCCCTAACCACCGCGGTAGAAGCGAGAAGTATATTCTCCAGGACAACATGCGCCAGAACCTTGTTCCTTTTGTCGGCTGGGGAATGAACGACCGCATCTCATCGATCAGGGTCGGCTACCGCGTCGGTGTTATTCTCTTCTACCACAGGGATTTCAGCGGAAGAGCCAAAATCTTCTTCGACACGACCAGTTTGCTCGAACCGGATTTCAACGACGAGGCTTCCTCGATAATAATCTTCGACCGCGATTTCGGCGAGCCGATGGGAGCGCTGCTCGGCCAGGGGCCCGTGAGCGAGGACAGCCTGCTGCGGGGCCTCTACCCCGAACCTTCTCTCTTCTACCCCCTACCGGAGAGTCTTGAGGATATCGAAACGAGGATCGATTTCCTCAAGGACTTCAACGACCAAGCCGAATGGGCCTTCATCGCACGTGGCGCCGGCAGCCGCTATCGTGAAATTGATGTCGAGGCGGTTATCTTCGAGCACGATGAGTTCCGCGGTAATTCGCTGTCATTGCCGCCCTATCCGAGGGACGCCCGCCCATTCTTCCTCCTGGAAGAATTCGGTTTCAACCGCAAAGCCTCGTCTTTGATCGTGCTGGAGCGGAGCGCGCGCACGAGATACTAATTGCCGTTCCGGGAGGGCAAGATATCTTGTAAACAGTGGCTTTAGGATCGAGTCAGGAGTGGAATAGGCGAAACAGCGCTTCCTGACGGAGCCGATTACAGCCTCTCCTTGTCGATGAACCACTTTGGGCGGCGCCTGATAATCCCCTGATTGGCGGCTTTTTTATCGATGCGATCCGCTTCGCGCACTTTTCTCTCGCGGAAGATTACCCTGCGCAGTTCCTGCCTGAGAACAAGCTGGGCGTGAACGCCGGAAAGCCGTGTTCCCCTCTTCACGAGACCTCTGACAGTAACTTTGGGAGAGACTTCAATGCTATCGAGATTAGTAAGAAGATGTGTGTAATTCTTATCCATGGCCTCTAGATTGCTACCCAACTTAACAAGCTCGCGCTCCTTTGGGGCAAAACTCCCCAGGGCGGTTATTTGTGACGCGATTTCACTTATTTTGCCTCTGCGTTCGCTTATCTGTGAATCCAAATCCCCAATTCTGCCGTCGAAAAGCTCCAGAGAATTCTTGTCTCCCTCATCTATCTGAGCGCGACGTCGAATCAACGCGGTCCGCTCGGCCTCAGAATTCGCTATTTCCTTCTTCAATTGTTCCTGTTGCTCCCGAAGCTCGTAGAGGGGGGCGAGTTCTTCCTGCAGTTTTGCAATCTGGCCCTCGATGTCGACTTTCTTAGAGACCAACTCCTTGATCTGCCGCTGCTTGATCGGATCGACACCGAAGATCACGGTTGAGCGGCTCGCCTCGCTGCTCAAGTTCAGGCATTCCAGGCCGTTCAGTACCGTGATGGTTCCACCGATGATGGTCTGGCCGCGCATCTTTCCACTGGTGTTTACTTCCGAGTTGATCGCGCTTAGCTTGATCTCGATATCCCCAATACAGGTGACCGTCGCGCAATTGAGAAAGCGGGCGCTGACATTCCTCCCGGCCATGACCTTGGCCCCGATAATTCCCCCGTCGACTGAAATGTCCTCCGCGGCTTTGACAACGCAGTTCTTCTCGATGCCTTCACAATGAACCGATTTCGCCTCGACCTCGAAGCCGGGATTGACTACACCTTTTATTCTCACCGGGCCGGCGTAGCGGATGTTACCGGTGTGGTTGTCAATATCCCTATCGATAGTCCAGATTTCGATCACCGCAATCCGACCCTGTTCATCAAGTCGCGGCCCGCCGTCGATTTTGGCGATGTAACGTTCGCCCTGTACCTCCACACCAGCGCCCGGTTCGAATCCTGTGGCCAACTCGACAGAGGCCTGGATCTCCTCGCCCGTTACTTTACGACCGGGAACCGGGTCCGCCCCAAGTATCAGGATAGCTACAACATCGCCAACCTTTACGAAAGGCAGTTCACCCTTCTCTCGATAGTTTATCCTGCCCGACTCGCTCTTTTGGCCAATGCGTTTGGTGAGATCAACTGGAAATTTGTAATCGAGGTTGGGCGGCGTGCCTATCACAGGCTTTTTACCTTGCGCAACGACCTTGTTCTTCACAACCTCTGTGCTCTCGGCCACGCTGGAAAGAGCTTTTTCGTCAATGCCGAACACGATACCGGCTTCTTTCAAGGCTGATTTGATCCTGTCGATGGTAAGCGGTTCTTTGGATAAAGCCGGATTGAAAGAGAGAAAGGCCGACATCTTTTCGCTGTCCGTGCGAACCTGAAGACCATCACGGTTGTAAATCGTTTTAGAAGTGTCAGGGGGAATATCAGGCACTACCAACTCTCCGGATAAAGGGGGTTTATGTCGATTTTTCTCCGGTCACTCTGCTGGAATGTTTACTCCAATCCTCGCCAAATATAACATAATCATTACATTAATTCAAGATGCCTGTCTGTTATCAGCCTCCAAATCGAAGACCGTCACAAAAGAAACCAAATGAATAAATATTATATATAACATAGGCAGTACAAGCGATCTGCAAATACGAGCATTTCAACATAATCCGAGAGTGCCGGAAAGCAAAAAATTTGCAGATGCAATCGGATTAACCTGCGCGCGGGCACAATGTTGGCGAGAGACGTAATAGAGACTGTTCTTTATCCTGGCCGTCCAGGCCCGGCAATCGCCGCAACTCACTAATTTTTCAGCCACTTCCCTTGACCTTTAATGCCCTGCGTACTATATTATAGAGGTGCTGTTAGACGCCCCCACACGGCTGGCGATGGCCATTCGCGACGGAAGCCGGGGGTGATTATTTTATTTGGAAAACGGTAGGCACGATCACCGCAGGAACGGCCATTTCAGTTTGACGGATCAAAGGCAGAATCATTCACCGAACAAACTACACTGCATGCATGAGAACCCATACTTTCAGCTGAGTTGCTAACAGGTGGTTTTGTTTATTCTGACATTTAAACTTAGCCGGGTGGCCGCTTAGATGCAGTTAGCCAGCGAGCAGGCCCTGGAATTCGACAAAATCCGGCTTCTGCTGACAAGATGCGCCTCCACACCCATGGGGTGCGAGTTGGCAGAAGCCGTTATGCCGATCAGTGCAATCGATGATCTGAAGGTGGAGCATGCACGCCTTCGAGCGTGGCGGCTTATCTCAGACAGAGGTATTCATTTCGATTTCGGCTCTTTTGCCAATCTCAACGTTTCGGTGCCTCGTTTTCCCCAGCACAAGCCGGTGCTCGAGCCGCTTGAGCTCTATTTTCTCGCTGCTGCGCTTCGGGATGCCGCAGGGAGCAAGCAATTGCTCGAATCCGCCTTGGAGGAAGATTCCGCCCTCGCTCCATTGGCTCCGCTCGCCGAAAGGCTCGACGTCGAGGAGTGGATGGCGGGAGAAATTCTCTCGGCAATCGATTCCGGCGGGGAACTGCTTGACGACGCTAGCCCCGAGCTGGCCAGGTTGCGCAAAGCAATCCGCACGGCTCGAGTCGGGATTAACAAGGCTTTGAAGCAGTTTTTCGACGAATCGGAGTTCCCCCATTACGTCCAGGACGACTTTGTCACCATCAGGGGCGGCAGGCTTGTCATCCCGATCAAGATCGAGCATCGCAATCGCTTCCGAGGGATCGTGCACGATCGCTCGCGCACCGGCGACAGCCTCTTCTTCGAGCCGCTCGCCGCGGTCGAGCTCAACAACTCCCTGGCCGAGCTTCAGGGCGAAGTCGAGCTGGAAGAGGCGCGCATACTCGCCCGCCTCACAGAACTACTCTACGAGAATTGGGACGATGTCACGCGCGTGCTCAGGGCACTCGCGGAACTGGATCTGCTTTCGGCCAAGGCCAGGCTCGCGGACGCCTACCAGGGTGTCGAGCCGTCCTTCGAGGAGAACAACGGTTTTGCCCTCAATATCCGCGACGCGCGGCATCCGCTTCTCGACGAGCGGCTCGACGGGCTAAAGCACGAAGCAGGGATCGTTACGGATGAAGATTTTCCGGACAAGGTGGTGCCGATCGATGTCCGCGTCGGTGGCGAATGGAAGGTTCTGGTAGTAACTGGCCCGAACGCCGGAGGCAAAACCGTCACGCTGAAAACGGCCGGGCTCCTTGCTCTGATGGCGCAGGCGGGACTGCAGGTGCCGGCGAGCGAGTACCGCTCGACGGTGTTCAGAACTATCTACGCCGACATCGGCGACTACCAGGATATCATCAGCCACCTTTCCACCTTCAGCTCCCACTTGCATGGCCTGAAGCAGTTGTTCACGACGATGCAGAATCCCTCGCTGGTTCTCCTGGACGAGATCGCCGCCGCAACGGATCCCGGCGAAGGCTCGGCGTTGGCGATGGCGGTTTTGCAGCAGCTGCGCGAAGAAGGCTCGTTCGTGGTCGCCACCACCCACCTCGATGCGATAAAGGCTTTCGCTTACGCCGAGGAGGGGATGAGCAACGCCAGCGTTGAATTCGATCCCGATACGATGCGGCCGACCTACAGGCTGCGCTACGGCCTGCCGGGCAGGAGCAACGCGATCGAGACCGCACGTGAAGTCGGCTTGCCCGAACCGGTGCTGCGGCGCGCGCATGAATTCATGGGGGGTACGGGTTCGCGCGCTTCGGAAGTGATCGGAAAGCTACAGCAAGAGCTGGACGCTTTGCGTAGTGAACGTGAGCAGATCGAGCAGGAACGCGCCGCGCTCGAGGAAGCCCGCAAACACTATGTCAAGCGCCTTGATGAATCGGAGGCCAAAGAGCAGCAGCGTCTCAAGCAAATAGAGAACGAATGGCGAGATTTCCGGCGTGCCCAGGAAAAGTCCCTCGCCGAAGCCCTGGAGCGGATCAAACAGGCCGAGAGCCGGCAGCAGGCGCGCGAAGCGGCCGGCGTCGCTCGCGAAGAACTGGAATCCTCCTTCGAGACCCTCAGCCTCCACCGCAGGCGCAAGCCCGAGCCGTTCGCGGACGGCGGCGGACCGCTTGTCGAGGGCCAAAGAGCGGAGGTGCCCGGATTCAAGCGCACCGGCACGATACTGCGCGACTGGAGCCCGCAGGATGGTCATGGCGTGGTGCTGGAGATCGAGGGTAAGCGCCTGACGCTTCCCCGCTCAGCCGTGGTCGCCAAGGGAGCGGCTGCAGCGGGCCAGAAAAAGGCAAGGCGCAAAAGCCGCGGCGAGACGAAAGTACTTTCTTCCACAGCGGAAGGCCCTGCCCAGCTCGAGCTGAAGGTTATTGGGATGACGGTTGACGAAGCCCTCACGGAGGTCGATCGATTCCTCGACAAGGCCATGCTGCAGGGCATGCCCTGGGTGAGGATCATCCACGGCCACGGCACGGGTGCGCTGCGCAAAGCTATCTCAGAGCATCTAAAGGGTTTGCCTTACGTCGGCGGCTGGAATGCAGCGAATCCCGAGAGTGGCGGCGATGCAGTAACCGTCGTGGAATTAGTGAGTTGAAATGACAGTAAAGTATAACTTGACGAAGGATTTCATCGAGGAGGTCAGGTCGGCCTCCGACGTGGCCCGTGTGATCGGCCGCTTCGTCAAGTTGCGCAAACGCGGCAAGAACCACGTCGGGCTTTGTCCCTTCCATGATGAAAAGACACCGTCGTTCAACGTCAGCAGCGATCGTCAGATGTTCTACTGCTTCGGTTGCGGCGCCGGCGGCGACGTTTTCGAGTTTATGATGCGTCATGAGAACATGAACTTTGCCGAAACCGTTGTTGAGTTGGCCAAAGAAGCCAACCTCAAGATACCCGTGCGCACTGGGCAGCAGCGTCGACAGGACGAGCAGCTGGAAAGTCTGGTCGAGGCCAATGAGGCAGCGCTCGAATGGTTCCGCGCCAACCTGGTTTCCGAGAAAGGATCCGCGGCGCGGGAGTACCTGGCTTCCCGGGGCATCGTCGAGGACGCGATCGAGGCTTTCGAAATCGGCTTCGCCCCGGACTCCAAGACAGCATTGCAGAAGCACCTCGGCAGCCGCTTCAGCAGCAGAACACTCGAGGACGCCGGCCTGATTTCGGAATCAGCGGGCGAGACGATCGACCGCTTTCGCCGTCGTATCATTCTCCCCATCCGCTCGGCCGGAGGGCGACTTATCGCATTCGGCGGGAGGATACTCGGGCAGGGTGAGCCTAAATTTCTTAACAGTCCCGAGACCGAACTCTTCCACAAGAGCCGCAGCCTTTACGGGTTGCGTAACGGCACGCGTGCCATCCGGCGCCGTAATTTCGCGATCCTGGTCGAGGGCTATTTCGACGCCATCGTCTTGCACACTGCGGGCTTTGAAAACGCGGTAGCCCCGCTGGGGACGTCGTTGACCGAAGAGCAGGCAAAGCTGTTACGCCGTTACGCCGACAAAACGATCATCTGCATGGACGCCGACCAGGCGGGCCGCAACGCCGCGGTGCGTGCTGCGGGATTGCTGCTTGAGCAGGGCTTTGCCGTCAATATCGTGCCGTTGCCCGAAGGCGAGGACCCCGATTCCTTCGTCCGGCAGCAGGGAAAAGATGCTTTCAAACTGCTCCTGAAAAGCTCGCGCCCGGCCTACGTTCATATCCTCGATGCAACCGTGGCAAAACACGAGACAAACAGGCCTGTGGGCAAGCGGGAAGCTCTGGAGGAATTGCTGCCCCTGCTGGAGCGCATCGGCGATCCGATCGAGAGTTCCTACGCAGTTAGCGAAACCTCGCGAGCGCTCGGAATCGAGGAGCACATAGTGGCATCGGAACTTGGACGGCGCCGAAGAGGTCCAAACTATTCGAGCAGCAAACCGGAAGTGAGCGATCTTGCCTGGCTGCCGCTTTTCGAGCGCAAACTGCTTATCGCCGCAATACGCGATCCCAAAGATGCCCGCGCCGCCGTGGAGGAGATGGCAATTACCAAGGAACTTGGCCCCTTCACCTGCACTCTGCTGGAGGAAATTTTCAGGAATGATACCGCCGGCAGCCCCGTAAGTATTCCAGCCCTCAAGGAGCTCGGAGGCAACGCAGAGGAACGCAAGGCTGTTGCGGCGATCGCTCTGGAATGCGATCGCGAATCTCCGGAGAGCGCTTGGGAGTGTGCCGTCGCCATTGCCATCACTTCGTTACAACGGCAAATGCGGGAGCTCGGCGACAGGCTGAGTACCCTGGAGAGCACGAGCGCGGAAGAGGCCAACGCGCTGCACGTGGAAAAGGTTGTATTGAAAAAGAAAATCATCTCGCTGGAGAAATATCGCAGGAGTGACGCGCAACACTGAACTTATCTTAAGATTTTGCCGTATTAGTTGGAACCAGACGGCGTAAGCCGCCGCGCATGGAGAAAGACAGTATGACTGAAAAATCCGAAAAAAAGCCGATCGAGAAACACTACGAGGAAGTGGACCAGCTTATATCCATCGGTAAAGAGAAGGGCTACCTTCTCTACGACGAGGTCAATGAGTTGTTGCCGAATGAACTCGTGGACACCGATGATTTGGATGACATCTTCGGCCGCTTCGGAGAAGAGGGGATCGAAGTTTACGATTCCGAGGAAAAGTATATCGCCGAGACCAGCGATGAAGTCGCCGCCAAGCCCGATGGAACCGATCAGGAAGAGGGCGATCAGGGCAGCAAGAAAAAGCGGCCCACCATCACGATTCCCTCAAGCCCCCTCGACAAGACCAACGATCCGGTGCGCATGTACCTGCGTGAGATGGGCACTGTTCCCCTGCTCAACCGCGAGGGCGAAGTCGAGATCGCCAAACAAATAGAGCGCGGCCAGATCATCGTCGCCAAGGCCCTGCATCGGACCCGCATGGTCGCCCTGAAAGTCGCACGCATGGGTGAAGCTCTGCACAAAGTGGAGGTCAAGCCGACAGCCTTCCTCAAGCCCATCGATCAGGCCTTTGGAGAGGAGGAAGCCGACGACTACCTCTCCCAGATAATCGGGAAGATGGAAGAGGTCGGCCGGCTCGAAGAGGAGTGGGTAAAGCTGCAAAAGCGCCTATCCCGCCTCAAGCCTGACGGACGAAAGGCCAGGGAGACATATTGGCAGATGGCGCGACAGCGGATCAAGATAGCCCGCCTGATCAATTCGATCCCATTCAACGACGCCACCTACTACCGGCTCGTCGACCTGATCAAGAAGCCGTTGGAGCGTATCATCAAGCTCGAGCGCGATCTAAAGGAATACGAGCAGAAGCTTAAGAATGTCGACTACGGCAGGGAGTACATCGACCTGATCAACACCAAGCTCAACGCCGTCCGCGAGGAGTTGCGGAAGATCGAGGAGGAGACCGATAGCAGCCCCGAGCTGATGAAGCAGATGCTGCTGAGGATCAAGCGCGGCGAAATGATGGCCGGCGAGGCCAAGCGAGAGCTGGTCGAGGCCAACCTGCGGCTGGTAGTCTCCATCGCCAAGAAATACACCAACCGCGGCCTGCAGTTCCTCGATCTGATCCAGGAGGGCAACATCGGGCTGATGAAAGCCGTGGACAAGTTTGAGTACCGCCGCGGCTACAAGTTCAGCACCTACGCCACCTGGTGGATCCGCCAGGCAATCACCCGCGCGATCGCCGACCAGGCTCGCACGATCCGCATCCCCGTGCACATGATCGAGACGATCAACAAGCTCATCCGCACCTCCCGCCAGCTGGTTCAGGAGAAGGGCCGCGAGCCGACATGCGAAGAGATTGCCGCGCATATGGACATTCCGATCTCCAAGGTGCGCAAGGTGATGAAAATAGCCCAGGAGCCGATCTCGCTGGAGACGCCGATCGGCGAGGAGGAGGACAGCCACCTCGGCGACTTCATCGAGGACAGCAACACCGAGAGCCCGAGCGAATCGGTGATCAAGCTCAACCTCAAGGAGCAGTGCGCGCGCGTGCTGCGCACTCTCACGGGGCGCGAAGAGAAGGTGCTGCAGATGCGTTTCGGCATCGGCGACGGCAGCGAGCACACCCTGGAGGAGGTTGGCAAGAAATTCGCGGTCACCCGCGAGCGCATCAGGCAGATCGAGGCCAAAGCGCTGCGCAAGCTGCGCCACCCCTCGCGCAGCCGCAAGCTCAAGAGTTTCATCGAGGGCAGCCGCCTCTACTGAAAGCACACCTGTTCGAAAGACAAAAGGCCTGCAGAACTCCGCGGGTCTTTGATGCTGTACGCGGTACAAAAAAAGCGGCTGAGTGGGTCAAGCTCAGCCGGTAGTGATAGAAGGGAAAACCAGACTGACTAGCAGCAACTTTTTAAACGAAATAACTACCGGGAAAGTTCACGGGAAATGGAAAAAATTTCACGTTTTTCTGCAGGGGAGTAATAATGGTGGACGGTAAGGGATTCGAACCCTCGACCTCCTAGTTGCGTTGCCATTTGAACATCATTTTCCGGAAAAGGGAGAAAATGCAGATCGATTTCGACCTCATTTTCTCCTATCTGTATCCTCGCGGTGAGCAGTTCAACAAGGGCTCTCTTCTCTTCGGGAGACATCCCGCCCCATTGCTGATATAGATTCTTTGCATCGCTGGTCACTTTGTTGGAAGACAGGTAGTTGATCTTCAGGTAATCCACTTCGCTCTGCAATTCAGGTATTGATCGTTCCAGCTCTTTCATCCTCTTCTCCAGAGGTTCGTGGTTCCTCGCAAAACCATCGGCCGATATCTTGTCGGCTATATAGAGCCGATACAGCTTGTCCATCTCCTTGTTCAAGTTGCGCTGCTCCGTGTGGAGCACCGACAACTGTTCAGATTTCTCGCTTATGACATCATCGGCCTGATGCAGATACGCGCTCAGTTCCTCTGGGGAGAGAAGAAAAGACTTGAGTTGCTCTTGGTATACCGCTTCGAGATCCTCCGTCGGTATCTTGTTTCCGCATTTATAACAGTAATACTTGGGTGTATAATTTCCGCGACGGTTGGGGACATACATCTTGTGACCACAATGACACATCACCAACCCCGAGAACAGGTGCTTCGTCTTCTTGGCGATCTTCTTTATACTTGCGCGCTGTTTATCCAGAATCGCATTGACCTGATTCCACATCTCCACGGATACGATCGGGTCAACCCTGGAGTACACCCACTCAGACTCCGGCTTGAGTGTCCATTGTTTCCCCTTGCCGCTCGAATCCGTGTAATTGGCTCTTCTCAGGCCCTTCGCTATAGGATCGCGGAGCAGCCTGTCAACGGACGTATCACTCCACTTACCGCCCTTTCTCGTCCTGTAGCCCCTTTCGTTCAGAATCCTGACGATCGTCTTCTTCCTTCGATGCTCCAGAAACAATTCGAATATGAGACGGCGGACGGGAACCTCATGCTCATCCAGTTTCAATTGGTTGCCTTCCCATTTGTATCCGAAGGGTGCGATGCTTCCCAGGCGCTTTCCGAGCCTGGCCCGCACGGGAATGGATGCCTTCACGCGCTCGGCGATCTCCTCCCGTTCCCACTGAGCCATGGCGGCGATGACGGTGTAGAAGAGGCGTCCTGCAGGCGTAGAGGTGTCAATTGACTCCTGAAGGGAGATCAGGTCTGCGTTGTATTCCCGGAAGATATCGGAGATCTCCAATAGCTCCTTGGTGCTTCTCGCAAGTCGCGCAAGTTTGGAGAAAACCAACCCCGTGATGTGCCCACTCCTGACATGAGATAGCATCCGTTTGGCTTCGGGATGGTCGAGGACTGCTTTCCCGGACACGGCTTCCAGGTGGTAAACTTCGCGGACATCCCAGTTCTTGGCCTTTGCATAATATCGGGCACGCTCTTCATGATGCTCTGGGGCATCTCCGCGAGCCTGGTCTTCCGTAGAGACTCGAATCCAAATGCCAACGTTCTTGGATGTTTCTTGTTTGGCTGTCATTTGATCTACCGTTTGCGGTGCTTTCTTATAATGATAGAAACCTTTTAGATCGTAGTCAAAGTGTACCAAAGA
>DATKUA010000076.1:0-9856 GCA_035530855.1 Acidobacteriota bacterium
ATCGGTGTTGCGATTTCGGCGTTGACGCAAAACCAGAGCACATCGCTGTTCCTCTGCCTCGGAATCTGGGGGCTGATTTGCTTCATCCTTCCCCAGACAGCCAATGCAGCCGCGACGGGACTGCATCCCCTCGCCCCGCCCCACGAATTGCAGCGGCAGCTCAGGGTGGTCGAGAACGACGGTCTGAGGAGACTGGCGGAAGACAACATGCAGCTGATTGAAACCAGAAGAAGGAACGGCTGGACATCCAGTAGAGAATACGATCCGTACAGGCGCATAAATTATCTCAACATGGCCGGCAACAACCGTGAGGGATTTATTTCTTTGGAGAATCAGTTCTCACGAGAATCGAGAATCCAGGAGGAGATTTCGAGTTTTGCGTCCCTGCTCTCCCCTTACGGTTGTTTCAAACAGGCTGCAATGAGCCTGGCCGGAACGGGCCCCGACAGTCATCGAAGTTTCGTCGACGAGGCCTATCGCTTCGGCGAGCTGTATTTCAGGCAGATTATTAGCACCTGGAGAGAGAACCCGGCCGCGTCCTCCGAAGAATTAATATCCGGACTCCCCCAATTCAACTACCGAGGGAATGATCTCAATGTCAGGATCGGCAAGGCAACGCTGCCGGCGGGTGTGCTGGTGCTGGTGATTATTGTGTTCATTGCCGCGGCTGTTTTCGCGTTCAACCGCTACGATGTGAGATAGGCACAAGGATATAAAAACAGCTGTCATTTTTCCCCGGAAGTCAGTCGTGCTGCCTTTCGCCGGCGACTACTCCGATGGAAAAACCCTATAAAACCAGTTTGCTTTAATTCACCGGCTTTACGCATCCTGGGTGCCGACCGCCACCTCCTCGCCTTCGCGCTTGCGCCGGGGGCCCCGCTCGAAGATCGAGTAGACGACGGGGATGACCACCAGCGTGATCAGCGTCGAACTGAGGAGGCCGCCGATGACTGTGCGGGCCATCGGCGCCTGGGCTTCGCCGCCCTCGCCCAGCCCCAGTGCCAGCGGCATGAGGCCGATGATTGTGGTCAGGGCGGTCATCAGGATCGGCCTCAGGCGGCGCCTGCCGGCTTCCATGATCGCTTCGCGCAGCTCCATTTTCTCATCGCGGCGGAGCAGGTTGGTGTAGTCGACGAGGAGGATGGCGTTGTTGACAACGATACCGGCGAGCATGATGCAGCCGATGAACGACTGCATGTTGAAGGTGGTGTTGGTGAGGAAGAGCATGAGCGTCACACCGATGATCGCCAAGGGCACCGAGAACATCACGATGAACGGATCGCGCAGTGACTCATAGAGGCAGGCCATCACCATGTAGACCAGCACCAGGGCGAGGAAGAGGCCGATCGCCAGCTCGCGGAACGCCTCCTGTTGCTCTTCGTAGTCGCCGCCGAAGTTGATGGCCATGCCCCTGGGCACCGGCACCGACCGCAATTCGTAGCGGATGTCATCCAGCACCGAACCCATGTCGCGGCCGGTGGCATTGGCCCGAACCGTTACCAGGCGCTCCTGGTTCTTGTGCTCGATTTGCACGGGGCCGGTTCGGGGGTCGAAGGAGACGATGTTGCGCAGCACCACGGGCTGCCCGTCCTGGTTGGTGACCGTCAGGTCGAGGATCTCGCGCAGCGAGCGCTGCTCCGCGTCCTTGAGTTTGACGCGGATGACGAACTCGTCGCCGCCCTCGCGGAAGTAGCCGGAATTGCGGCCGCCGATGACCGTCTGCAGCATCTCCGCGATGTCCTGGACGGCGATCTTCATCGCTTCGGCCTTCACCCGGTCGACGGTGATCAGCCGCTCCGGCGCGCCGATATCGCGGCTGATCTGGGCGTCGGTTATCCCCGGAACACCCTCGAGGATACCCTTCACTCTCAGCGCCATGGCATCGGCGGCGTCCAGGTCGTAGCCGCGGATTTCCACCTCCACGCGTTCACCCCCGCCGCCCATGCGCCGCATCATGAACAGGCCCTGGCCGGCGCGGGTTCTGATGACGGCGCCCGGCACGGCGCTCAGCTTGCCGCGCAGATCCTCGGCGATCTCCTCGCTCGAGCGGGAGCGCTCGGCCTGGGGCTTCAGCGATATTCTAAGATCTCCGCTGTGCCCACCGCCGCCGCGCCAGCCCGATCCGCCCATGCTGGTCACGACGCTGTCGATCTCGGGGACCTCGCGCGCGACGATGCCCTCGATCATCTGCATGGTCTTGTCCACCACCGCCAGCCGTGTTCCCACTTCCAGCTCGGCACTGACGCGCACCTCACCCTCGTCACTCTGCGGCATCAGTTCAGTACCGATCAGAGGAACCAAAGCCAGGCTGCCGACAAGCATCAGGGCAGCAATTGTCAACACTATGAAACGGTGCTCCAGCGCGACGTGCAGGAGGCGTTTGTAGGCGAGCTCCAGCCGCCTGAAGGCATCCCCTGTGATGCGGAAAAGCTTGTGGCTCAGGCTTTCGCGATCCTTCTTCACCATGTTGCTCGGCCGCAGAAAACGCGAAGTCAGCATGGGAATCAGTGTCAGAGCCACGCCCAGCGAGCAGAAGAGGGCGAAGCTGACGACGAATGCCAGCTGGGTGAACATCACGCCGGCCATGCCCCGGACGAAAACCAACGGCAGGAAGATGGCCAGGGTCGTCAGCGTGCTGGCGATGATGGCTCCGGTGACTTCCTCCGTCCCCCGGATCGCCGCCACATCGGGAGCGACATTGTTTTCGCGCATGCGGTAGATGTTCTCGAGCACAACGATGGCGTTGTCCACCAGCATGCCGACCCCCAGCGCGAGGCCTCCGAGCGTCATGATGTTGAGCGTGAAGCCGCCGAAGTAGATCATCGTGAATGTGGCAATGATGGAGATCGGAATCGCGGCGGCAATGATCGCCGTGCTGCGGATGTTGCGCAGGAAAATCAGCAGGACCAGTACGGCGAACAGCCCGCCGTACATCGCCGCAGAGCCGACGTTGGAGATCGAGCGCTGGATGTACTCGGAGGTGTCGATGATGGGAATGATTTTAATCTGAGGGATGTCCCGCTCGATCTGCTCGAGTTCCTTCAGCACACGCTTGGCAACCTCCACCGTGTTGGTGCCGGACTGTTTGCTAATCGAGAGGCGGATCCCCGATTCGCCGTTGACGCGCACGATGCGGCGGATCCTGGCCCAGCCGTCGGAAACATCCGCGACCTCCCAGAGCCGCACGGGCGAGCCCTCGTGTACGGCCAGGGTCGTGTTGCGCAACTGCTCGAGGCTGGTGTACTCCCCGGGCGTCCGCAGCGCGATCTCGTAGTTGCCGGTCTCGATTGTCCCTGCCGGAAGCGTAATGTTAGCTGTGCGAATGCGGTTGATAACCTGGTTGAGCGAGATCTCAAGGGCCTTGAGTTTCTCGGGATTGAGGTCTACGTGGATTTCCCGCTCCAGGCCGCCCCAGATGTCGAGCGCCGCGACGCCTGGAACGCGCTCGATGCGGTACTTGATATCGTCTTCCAGGATGCGCCGCGTCTGAATCGGATCGAGCTTGCTGGAGGCCCCGAGGATGAGTATCGGAAAGCTGGCGGGGTCGAACTTTCGCAGCGAGGGGCGGTCGGCGTCTTCCGGTAAGCGTGGGATGACGCGGTCGAGCCGGTCGCGGATGTCGTTGGCCGCGGCGTCGAGGTTGGTGCCCCAGGTGAAGCTCACCCTGACATTGCTGCTGCCTTCGGAGGAGACCGAAGAGACCTCTTCAACGCCCGGCACGGCGGCCATCGCCTGCTCGACGGGCAGCGTCAGAAGCTCCTCGATCTCTTCAGGGCTGGCGCTCTCGTAAGAAGTGGAGACGCTGAGCGTGGGGTAGGAGATGTCGGGCATCAGGTCTACGGGCAGGTGCGAGAGTGCGATGCCGCCGAGAATGATGACAATCAGCACCACCATCGTCGTGAAGACCGGGCGGTGCACTGAAAAGCGGGCGATATTCATCGGCGTCCCTCCCGAGAACGCTGTCCAAGTGAGTCGGATTCTGTGGCGGTTGACTCCTGTTGTCGATCAGTCGATGCCGCCGGTGCCACGTTGATCGATGCGCCGTCCTCCAGCAGGTGCTGGCCCAGGGTCACAACCATCCCCTCCAGCCGCGGCTGGAGCACCTCCACCCAGCCCCCGTCGATAATGCCCACCCGCACCGGCACAAAGCTGGCCTTCATTTCCTCCATGTCCGCCTGAAACACTCCCTGCGTGCTGTCGCGCCGCACCAGGGCCGTCACCGGAACAGCGGTGACGTTCTCGTGCACGGCGAACTGAATGGTTGCGCGGACGAACATCCCGGGAGCGAGCAGGCCTTCGGGATTGGGGATCTCGATCTCAACCCGCGACTGGCGCGACTCTTCCTGCAGCACCGGGGCGCGCCTTGCCACAGAGCCGGTGAACACCTTGTCGCCGTAGGCGTCGGTGGTCAGGGTCGTGGTCTGGCCGACGCGAATATCCGGAAAGTCCTGCTCGACGACGTTGATGATCGCTCGCACCAAACTGAGGTCTACGATCGAGACTATCTGGTCGTTGGCGCGCAGCATCGCCCCTTCATCTATGAAACGCTCAGCAATCGACCGCCGCCCCTCCCCGTCTTCCCAGGTGGCGTGAATGCGCGTATATGAGAGACGCACTTCAGCAGCTTTCAGAGCGGCTTCCGCCCGTTTAATCTGAGCCTCGGACACCTGATATTTCGCCTGCGCGGCGCTCTGGCGCGCCAGGGCTTCATCAAGCTCCGTCGCCGACGCGATCTTCTGCTTTTGCAGTTCTACGGCTCGTTTATGCTGGCGGACGGCCACATCCAGAGCGCTCTTCGAATCGGCCAGGTTGGCATGGCTGACTTCCAGTTCCGCTTTCGCCTGGGCGACCTGCTGAGTGTACTCCTCGCTGTCCAACACGGCGATAAGGTCGCCGTTCTTCACCGTATCGCCGATATTCACCAGAAGTTTCTCCAGCCGGCCGGAGACCTTCGGAGCGACAATGAACAGGGACTTGGGCAAGAGCGTACCGCTGAACTCCCCAATATCGCGAACGGTCTGCAGGCTAACCGGGCTGACCTCGACGGGGACAACCACATCGCGGCCGCCCCAGCCGTCTCCCTGCCCTCCGGCGAATGCCTCATAAAGCCGCCAGGAGACAAGTGCCAGACCGATTATTATGACCGTAACGTAAATTGTTTTTTTCATTCTTCTGCCTCGTTGCCCGTTGGAAACGACCGGAATTCCGGCACTGCCGGCGCAGCGACGGGATGGAATTGTCTAACGACCAGTAGATCAACTATGGGCCTACCCACCAATTGGAGGTCGCGTGCTACTGCAGCAGCAAACGCAGCGGCGAATCCCGGCTCGCTGCGTTCGCTTACTATACGAAATGAATGAGCGATAAATTTATTCTTGTAACTCATGCGAACGACGTAATAACCATTCTCTTATCTTCAAACCGGCGACAACACATGAACGCTATAACACAATCGGCCGGCAACGTGCACTGCCAAAGCAGACCGGCCGAGCAAACCGGCGGAAACCGGTGCCGATGATACAAGTCTAGGGGTGTTTTCACCACTACCCTTCCTATTAGAGGACTCATTTGAGCGGAAATTAAATCGTTTTGATAAATTTCATCCTTGCCTTACAAATAAGCAACAGCAGCGCGCAGACACACAAGGCAAACCTGCAGCCGGATCATTCGCCCGCGGCGAATTCAGCAGCACACGGGAATTGCTATTGGGTTTGTAATACTATTCGTTTGCCTGAGGGGTATTTTTCGGCGTGCGCGACAAGGAGAAGGCGCCGGAGCGGGAAGCTGTTTTATTCTTCCAGGACTTTCAGGATCTCCTGCTCAAGCCGGACCTCATCCCCCTCTTCGAAAACGGCGGATTTCTGAGGAGGGTGCGCCAGCCGGCAGCAGATGATCGGTCTCCTGGACCAAGTTCAGCATCTTCAGCCATTCAAACCAATGTGTTGACCCATCAGGTGCCGTCAGGGGAGTGTTCGGGATGCAGTTGCACTTTCCTGCCAGCCAATTTCCGTTTCTCTTCAACAAAACCGGCCAAGGTCTTATAATGTCCACGTTGTCACAAACAACTACAAACCAATAGGAGGCGACTATGATCCGCTCGGTCACTCAAAGGGGGCTATTACTCGTCATTATTATTCTGCTCACAGCAACACAGATTGTTGCCCAAGAGAAAAAGCTGCTGGACAATCCGCGCGTCAAGGAGGCGTTCAACCTCCTCGACATCTGGCTCGAGTCCGAAGTCGGCTACAAGCGATTCCCGGGATTAACCATCGCGGTGGTCCACGATCAGGATGTCATCTGGAGCAATGGCTACGGTTTCGCGAACATCGAGGACCAATTACCTGCCCAGCCCGACACGATCTTCAGCATCTGCTCGATCTCCAAGCTCTTCACCAGCACCTCGATCATGCAGTTGCGCGACGCCGGCAAGCTGCAGCTGGACGACCCGATCTCCAAGTACCTCTCCTGGTTCGATATCAAGCCGGTCGATCCGAACGCGCCGCCGATAACCATCCGCAGCGTCCTGCGCCACTCCTCGGGCCTGCCGCGCGAGTCGGCGCAGCCATACAACGGCGAGCCCGATCTACCGTGGGAGGACCTGGCGGATATCAAGAAGCACCTCCCGGAGCAGGAGACGCTTTACCCGCCTGATGTTTATTTCCAGTACTCGAATTTCGGCATGTCTCTGCTCGGGCAGGTGGTGGCGGAGGTATCCGGGCAGACCTACGAGGAATACATCACCGAGCACATTCTCAAGCCGCTCGGCATGAGCGATACCTCGCCCTTCCTGCCGGAGGACCAATACGGTCTGCGGCTGGCGATCGGCTACAGCCGCTGGGAGCGAGAGGGTGACCGGGTGAGGCTGCCTTTCTTCCAGGCGAAGGGAGCCACTCCGGCGGCCGGCCTGGCCTCGACAGCACTCGACCTGGCGAAGTTCGCATCCTGGCAGTTCCGCGCGCTCGACAACAAGGACAGCTCGGTGCTGAGCGGCTACACGCTGAAAGAGATGCACAGGGTGAGCTGGGTCGACTGGGACAGGACGACCATGTGGGGGCTGGGCTTCATCAACTGGCGCAACAAGGACGTGACCTTCGTCGGCCACAGCGGCGGCTGCCCCGGCTACCGCACTCAGGTCGCCATCAGCCCCAAGGACAAGATTGCGATCGTCTGCATGATCAACGCCGCCGACGCCCCTGTCGGGAACTATTCCAGCAAGCCTTACGAGATCATCGCTCCCGCGATCGCCGAGGCCCTGAAATCGCCCGATGAGGCGAAAACAGCCCCGGAAGAATTGAAGAAATTCACCGGACTATACAGGACTCACTGGGGCGAGACCGAAGTATTCCTCTGGAAGGGGGCTTTAGCGACGATATCTCTGCCGACGGACAACCCGGCGGAGAGCGTTGGAGTGCTCAAGCAGATCAGCGACAACTACTTCCGGCGGGTCCGCGATGACGGCGAACTCGGTGAGGAGGTCATCTTCGAGTTCGACGAAAACGGAAACATCAAGTGGTTCAGGTCGGCCTACTTCTACTCGATGAAAGTACGCTGATTATTTTTGCAGCCCGCACCGGTAGCACAGCTCGCGGGCAGCAGATGGAAAAATGACAGCCCGGTCGGCGGCAGCGGAGCACCGGATCCCGCTGCCGCCGATTTATTATCTGCAACGCGCTTATTCTGCCCGGCCCTGTTGAGTGACCTTGCCTACCGCTATTTCATCATCCACTTCACTAAAAAAGCGTCGCTCCCCTATAATGTCCGCATGCCCAAAGACAACAATAAAAAACAGGAGGAGATCATGATCCGTTCAGTCACTCAAAGGGTGTTATTACTTTTCGCGCTTGTTTCCCTGCTGGCTGCGCCGCTGGCTGCCCAGGAGAAAGCACTTACTGACAGCCCGCGCGTCAAGGAGGCATTGAATCTCCTGGACATCTGGCTGGAGTCGGAACTGGGGTACAAACGCATGCCCGGCATCTCAATCGCCGTGGTGCACGACCAGGAGCTCGTCTGGAGTAACGGCTACGGTTTCTCCAACATCAAAGACGGCGTGCCAGCGAGGCCCGACACGATCTACAGCATCTGCTCGATCTCCAAGCTGTTCACCAGCACCGCGATAATGCAGTTGCGCGATGCCGGCAAGCTGGATCTGGACGACCCGATTTCGAAGTACCTCTCCTGGTTCGAGATCAAGAAGTCGGATCCCAACGCGCCGCCGATCACGATTCGAAGCATCCTGAGCCACTCATCGGGATTACCGCGTGAGTCCGAGCAACCCTTCTCCGGTGAGCCCCACCTGCCGTGGCCCGACAGAGAAGATATGATCGAGAAGCTTCCCGAACAGGAGACCCTCTATCCGGTGGACACCTATTTCCAGTATTCCAATCTCGGCATGACCCTGCTCGGGGAGATCGTGGCCGCGGTATCGGGGCAATCCTACGACGACTACATTTACGAGCACATCCTCGAGCCGCTGGGAATGAGCGACACAACGCCCTACATGCCTGAAAAGGAGTACGGCGGCCGGCTGGCCATCGGCTACAGCCGCTGGGAACGCGACAGCGACCGGGTGCAACTGCCGCTCTTCAGCGCAAAGGGCTTCACCCCCGCTGCCGGGCTGGCCTCCACTGCAATCGACCTGGGCAAGTTCGCGTCGTGGCAATTCCGGACGCTCGAGAACAAGAACAACGATGTGCTGAGCGGCTACACGCTGAAGGAGATGCAGAGAGTCCACTGGGTCGATCCCGACTGGGAAACCAAGTGGGGTCTCGGCTTCGCCACCTGGCGCTCGAAGGACAAAACCTTCGTCGGCCACGGCGGCAACTGCCCCGGCTACCGCACTAACCTGGCCATCAGCCCGCAGGACAAGATCGCCGTCGTCTGTATGGCCAACGCCGCGGATGCGAGAAGCGAGATGTTCACCGACAAGGCATATGAGATCGTGGCGCCGGCAATTGCGGAGTCGCTGAAGGACTCGGAAGAGCCGCAGCCCGCATCGACCGACCTGAAGAAGTACACCGGGCTCTACCGCACCCACTGGGGCGAAATCGCCGTGTTTGAATGGAAAGGCTCCCTGGCGACCATCAGCCTGCCCTCGGCCAGCCCGGCCGATGCGATCACGGAACTCAAGCAGGTCGACGGAAATGTCTTCCGGCGCGTGCGCAAGGACGGAAATCTCGGCGAGGAGCACATCTTCGAGCTGGACGCCGACGGCAACGTCAAGTGGTACAAATCGTTCAGCTACTACATGAAGAAAATCAAATAAGTTTCCAGGCCCTGTAAAAGCGTCGCTGCCGGCTTGCGAATCAAAACGAACTATTTGTAACTAAAGGCAAATGACGGAAGCGATCCCGCGCCGGGATCGCTTCTTTTTTTCGCTTTCCGGCTGCGTGGGTTTTAAAAGCGGCCTCGACGGCCGATCGTTCATTTTCGTTAAGATTGGTGGCAAAAACCGTTTCAATCCATTTCCTTGTAACAAATTCAAAATACCGTGCCGCGCCGGCCCGGCGCCGATTATTCGCTCATTAATGCTTGTTTAACCCGCTCATTATGCTGGAGTTACAAATATTTGCTTAGCCAACAATCCGGCATATTAATTGCTGTGGATAATTATATGAGCAAAAACAACCCCTCGTTTGAGTCAGTCCCGCTAGTATTCAGCTCGCTGGTAAGCGAGGTCCACAAACCGCCCTGAGGCCTTCCGCAACCTCTGTTTCATGATTTACCGATCAACAAACAATCCAGAATTGGTTGAGTAATACAATGAGAAAAAAGACAATCCCATTTTGCATATTGGCCTTATTGGTTTTAGCTCCGCTTTCACTCGCGCAGGTGAATATGGGCGAGATGAGAGGCTATG
>DATKUA010000077.1:0-3701 GCA_035530855.1 Acidobacteriota bacterium
AGCAAGGGCGGCAAACCGATCATCGCCCTGCCATCGACCGCCAAGGGCGGCAAGATCAGTCGCATTGTTCCACTGCTCGACCGCGGCGCCGGCGTCGTCACCAGCCGCGGCGACGTCCACTACGTCGTCACCGAGCACGGCTCCGCCTACTTGCACGGAAAAAACGTGCGTCAGCGCGCCGAGGCCCTCATCAACATCGCCCACCAGGACTTCCGCGATGAGCTGACCGGCTTCTGCAGGGAGATGAAAATCTTCTGAATTTTCGTTTTTGTCACTATATTAACGAAAAAATAGCTTTGTGTACACTTACTACTTTTTCACGATCAATCTATTACTTCTACTATAGGTTTAGTCAGCATGGAGTTATAGGCCTAAGCGGTTTGGCCAAAAGCCTACCATCTTCAAGCTAAATTATTCCATGGATATCTTCCCGGTTTTGACCAACTTTTTTGAAGACAAAGAATCGGCTTCATAGTTATACTCTGTATCTTTATTTTCCCCTTTACATCTTCCTGGCTTGAACCTATAATCAATATATATACTATCAGTTGAGATTTAGGGTGTTGAAAATTGCAGAAAAAGTATGTTTTGCATTGGTATTTAGAGTATCCGGAGAGGGTCTATATGTATTTATGGAGCCATGAGGAGGATCATGGGATATGAAAATCCAGAATAGGAAAATTAAGATGAAATACTATGCGCTATTAGTGTTTGTTTGTTATGTGGGATTGTGTTGCTCGGCAGATGCCCATCAAGAATCAACACTAGAAGAACTCTTCTCTTGGTTTCCCAGCGGCAGCTATAATTTCCTCAACCACGCCGATCTGGAACGGGCCAAGGCCGGAAAAGGCTGGGCGGCAGCGGAGGCGATGCAGGCCGCGAGAGCCGGGGTCTCGACTTACGATACATTGAATTGGCTGCCCCCTTCCTTCAGGGAATCATGCACCTCCTATACCATTGCTGAACCGCTGAAGGTGAAGATCGACAAGAGCGCCTTCGAAGATATCTCAGCGGAGAGCCGGCCAAGGCCATTCCTGGCGCGCAGGGCTCATCTGTGCGTTTATCGCTTCGACTCGCTCCCCGACCTGGTTAAGAGCGCCCTGGAAGCGGGAGAGATCTCCGACACCGGCGTGAGTTACAGGGGTTTGAAGATCTTCAGCTACGACGGCATCAACTACAGCGGCGAGCGGACCAAGATGTTCGCGGCAGCCGCCTTCGGCCTCGAGTGGCTGGTCGCCGAGGACATTAACTCCCTCAGGCTGATGATCGCGACCGGACTCCAGGCGCACCCCTGCATACTGGATGACGACGTGATGGCGGATATCCTGGGAATCATTCCCGACCTGGGGGAGACCTGGTTGGTTGGCCAGTCGAGACCCTACAGCGAGCTTCAGCAGGAGTACTACCTGCGCAACGGCGAAACGGAGGCGGACCTGAAAGAATGGCGCGAGCAGGACATGCAGCAGCCGGTCTACACTTTCACCACGAAATATTTTGCCGACGGCTACACCGAAAAGGAGATCCGCTGGTACGTCGACGAGGAGCGCGCCGCAGGGGGCAAGTTGCAGACCTTTTCTCAGCGGCCCTCGAAGGATGATGACGAGAGGGAGTATAAAAAGCTGATGATAGAACGTCAGACAGTCGAGGTCGTCGATAACCTTTGCATCATCACCACGGTCTATGACAAGGAACTGCTCGAGGCAACCGTGAAGTATAATCTCGCACAAGCAGAGTACTGGAAGAAACAGGAGCAGGAAAAAAAGAAATAGTGTGCCTGCCAAGCCCACCGACCCCTGCAGGGAGATGAAGGTCTATTTAGCGAGCGGGATGAGAGGAAAAGTAACTCTTAGAGGTTGGTTTATCAGCCTGCTGTTCTTTTATCTACTGCTGTGTTCAGCCGCCTGGTCCGGCTACTTTGAAGGCCGTCTCGCTGGCAGCCTCGCCACCTGAGGCGAGATCCACAATCTTCAGGTGGAGGCTGTATTCGCCGGGAGGAAGAGTAAGGGCGTCGGGTTGCAGGCCGAGGATCATTGAGATGGATGCGCCGTCGTCGCGGCTGTTGACCAGCTCGCAGGCGGTGATTAAATGGCGGGAGCCGTCCTGACCGGTGACTTCCAGCTTGAGATCGATCCGCGGCAGGTTGGTCGAGGGATCGCGCCCCAGGCCGTAAAGTCGGGTGAAAAGATATGTCGGCTCGGCCCCATCGATCTCAGGCGCGATCGCAGGTATCAGTTCCCGCTTGCCGATGCTGAAGGGATAAGCGATACGGCTGCCGCGGCGCATGCCCTGGGTCTTCTCGCCGGTGGTCCGGAAGGCACGGATCCCGCCGGCGGCGGATCTGGCAATGAAGTAAGGACCGCGCAGAACCAGACCTTCCTCGGCAAAGTCGGGCACCTCTATCCGCCTCACTATCGAGCTGATTTCGCCCAGCTCACCGTCGCGCACGATGCACTTGACGCGGTAGCCGCCGGGCCGGGCGAGGAAGCAGCCGTAGTACCTGACACCGCCCTCCCGCAGCTTCGACCGCGCTTCCTCTGTCCCGAAGGCCATGTGGCTTTCGAACTGGTCCATCGGCCGATTCATCTCGTCGAGCAGATAGCCGTAGATCTCGAGGCGGATCTCCGGCTCGCGCCTGCGTTCGTCGTCTACCAGCCGCGTGCCGCCCTCGACATCGAGCAGCACGGGGATGAGAGCCGTCTCGGGGTTGTGCGGGAAGACATCGGCAGAGAAATCGAACGGAATCCTGCGGCTGGAGATGTCCTTGACGATGAATTCGGCGAGTTGGATGCGCTTCTGATCGGGCGAGAGGTCGCGGTAGTCCTTCTCGACACTGTAGCCTTTCTGGTGCTGCACGCGAATGCCCGGCCTGTCGACCTTGATGGTGAGCGGGCGGAACTCGCCGGGTTTCGGCGTCTCGGCGGGTTCGAAGATCACCAGGTAGCCGCAGGCGGTGCGGGTGTTGATGACGTGCAGCACGCCTTTGAGGTCGTTGAGGTTGGTGTAGAGCTTGCCGTTGGTCTCGTCGGCAAACTGGTAAAGGGTATACTGGGTGCGGGAGCGGCCTTGGGCTTCGCGGCCGATGGGGGTGCTCGAGACGTGGGCAAGGCGGCGGGTGTCGATCGGGAAAAAGACGACTCCGGAGCGGCGAAAGAGTTCCATCAACTCATAGAACCTGGCCCTCAGCACGGACGAACCCATAGTAGACGTGTTGTTCAAGAGTGATGAAAGGCGGCCGACTCTTCGTTCAGCCATATTGCCTGCGATGGCTTTCTGATCGAAGCCCTCGGAGAAGAAGAGCACGTCCTTGCGTCCGCGCAGATTCCCCAGCCCCTGTGCAAGCGCCATCATCGCGTAGACATAGTTGGTCACGTCGTTTTCGTAGCGCGCATGGTCGGCCCTCTTGGAGGCCTCGAGCGAACGCCTTAGCTGCGCTAAAGAAGCTATATCTCCAACATCCTTCAGTGTTACCTCTGAATCCTCACCCGATGCGGATTCGATCGGCTTCTCCGGCTGGTTGTAAACCTCTTCAAGGAGATCCTCGAAGACGAAACCGGCACTGTCGCGGTAGCGGAACACGTCGCGCAGGCCGACGCGGTCGATCGCCTCGCGGGCCCGCGCACGGTCGGTTGAAAAGGGCGCCGCCAGGTCTATTCCGGCCCGCCCGGAGACCGTAGCTACGGCTATGAGATCATTCGGCGCCG
>DATKUA010000078.1:0-10130 GCA_035530855.1 Acidobacteriota bacterium
GACGATGCCCCCGCGCTCATTGATCGCGGCAACCATGTCGTCACTCTCCTCCTTGATCACGCGCGGATCATTGGCGCCCTGGAGGATCATCAACGGCTTGACGACCTTGTCGGCGTGGAAGAGCGGCGAGATGGCCAGCAGCATCTCCTCGTCGGTCTCGGGGTTGCCGAGCTCCTTGTAGAGGGCCTCGCGCTGCGCCTCCCACCAGGGCGGGATGCTCTTGAGCGTGCGGACCCAGTTGGAGATGCCGAAGAGGTCGACGCCAACGGCAAACTCTTCCGGCACGAGTGTGAGCGCGGCGAGTGTCATGTAGCCGCCGTAGCTGCCGCCCATGATGCCGATCTTTTCTGGATCGACCCAGTCATAGGTCTTGAGGAATTCCTTGGCGTCGACGCAATCGTACAAAGGCTCGCGGCCGTGCTTGAGGTCGTCGGCCGCCAGGAATGACTTGCCGTAGCCGGAGGAGCCGCGGTTGTTGACGGCGTAGATGGCGTAGCCATGATTGATCAGGAACTGCATCTCGGCGCTGTAGCGGGGGCGGCTCTGGCCGCCGGGGCCGCCGTGCACCCAGACGAGCATCGGGACCTTGTTGTCAGCGGACGCCGCCAACGGCTTGTAGAGGATGCCCGGGATCTCCAAGCCGTCGCGTGCCTCATAACGAACGACCTCGCCCGCAACCAGGTAATCAGCGTTGATCTCGGGATTGAGGTTGTCGGTGAGTTGTTTCAGCTCACCGGATCCGAGGTCGTAGAGGAAGATGTTGCCCGGCATCTTGTCGCCGCCGACGTTCAGCAGCATCTTCTGTTCGCTGCGGGAGAAGCTCACGCTGCTGATCATGCCTTCGGGCAGTTCGGGCATCTCGAGGGGCTCGCCGGTCTCGGTCTTTGTAACCTGGATCTTGGTGGAGCCGTCCTCGTTGGTGCCGATGACGCGGTAAGTGCCGTTGCGGCTGAAGTAGGCGTAGCCGACGTCCCACTTCTCGGGTGCGTAGACCGCCTCGTGCTCACCGGTCTCGAGGCTGTAGCGCTTGAGCGTGGCCCACTCGCCGTCGATTGTGGTGGTGTAGTAGAGGTAGGCACTGTCGACGCTGAAGTCCGCGAAGTTGTAAGCTGCAAAGCCCTCGTGCTCGGTGATCAGCTTCGGTTCGCCGCCGTTCTGCACGTCGATAAGGAAAAGGTTGGAGTTGGTGTCGGTGATCGGCTGGTAGAGCACCATCCAGCGCTTGTCGTTGCTGATGCCGGTGGGAAAGAGTCCGACGTCGTTCTGCCAGAAGAGCGTTGGCTCGAGTGTTTCGATGTCCCACTCGTAGATGTCGAAGAAGCGCATGTCGCGGCCGTTGTTGCCGGTGAAGAAGCTGTTGAGGTCGTTGGCCCAGCCGTAGAACTGCTCTTTGGCCTTCTCCTCTTTCGTCAGCTCGGTGATGGCGCCGTCGATGTCGAGCAGATAGATGTGGTTGATCTCATTGCCACCCTTGTCGCGCGTGAAGAGAATGCGATCGTCGTTGGGAAAGTAGCTGACGGCGAATGTGGTCTCTTCGCTCTCGGTGACGGCGGTCCGCTCGCTGGTGGCGAGGTCGAGGACGTAGACGTTGAAGACACCGGTTTCGTTGCTGGTGACCAGCAGCTTGGTTTCATCGGGATTGAGAGAGCCGCCGAAGATCGAGGTGGTCTTGAGGAACTGCTCGATCGTATAGGTCGGGACTTCTACTTCTCTCGGGATTTCTACAACTTCCTCGCCGCCGCAGGCAGCCATCATTAGCACAATAGCCAGTGCGGGGAGGAATACTAGTTTACGCATGTTATCACCCCTGCTTGATAGGAACCGGGCGAGAATATCAATTCGCGGTAAAGGTTTCAACAGAAGCCTCCTCTGCACGTCGACAGGAACCGGAGGGACGGAGAATCCTGCCAAGTCATTCGACCATCAGTCTCGTCAAGGATTTAGCTTTTCCATGAAGAAGCCAAGCACACGATTCATCATATCGACCATGAGCCGGGGCTCCTTCAGGCCGTGTCCCGAACGAGGATACAGCACCAACTGAACGTAGCCCGAGCCGTCGGCTGCGCTAAGCCAGATGTGAGTCAGGAACTCGCTCTTTTCCTCCGTCATTACTGCTTGGGTGACAGTGAAGGCAACCCACTCCCCGCCGGGTGAAATTGCTACGCCACCCGGTATCTTCAAGGTCATCATCTTTTCGGGAGTCCAGACATCGTCGGCAGTGCCGAGTGCGGTCCACAATAGTAATAGGGCGATACCAATCAGGAAACGATTTCTCATTATTCCTCCCCAACAAGAAATTTAATTTATAGATCCGATCATCAAGCTTCAAGATTCTATCATTGCCGCAAAGATAAAAAAATAAAGCCCCCTTGCGGGGGCCTTACAAAAGATCTATCCAAACTTCAGTTATTCCCGAGCAGTTTCTTCGAGAAGTATTCGAGATGATGGTTCATTATTTGGAGCACAGGTTTCGGCTGCTGGGGCCAGTGGCCGACACCGGGATAAACAATCATCTCGACCTCAACACCCTTGCGCTTGAGCGCATGGTAGAGCTCGTATCCTTGGGTAACAGGGACGCGGAAGTCGGCCTCGCCGTGCAGGATGAGCGTGGGCGTGGTCGCATTTGCGATGTTGTGCAGTGGCGAGTGGGCGCGGTAGACGTCGCCGCGCTCCCAGAGTTCGCCCTCGAAGTAGCTGGGAATGAAGCCGAGGATATCGGTAGTGCCGGTGAAGGAGAAAAGGTTTATGACGCCCGCACCGACGGCCGCCGCCTTAAAGCGGTTGGTTTGGGTGGTGATCCAGGCGGTCATGTAGCCGCCGTAGCTCCAGCCCATCGAGCCGAGGCGCTCGGGATCGACCAAGCCCTTATTAATCAGGTAGTCGACACCTGTCATCAGATCCTGGTAATCGGCGCCGCCCCAGTCGCTGAAATTTGCATAGCGGAAGCGCCAGCCGTAGCCGCTGCTGCCGCGCGGATTCGGGCGGAGAACGAAGAATCCCTTCGCCTGGAAAGCCTGAAGCGGGTAAAAATCGGGCCCAGCGGTGAAATTGCGGATATAAACGTCCGAAGGCCCGCCGTGGATGCTCAGCAGCAGCGGATAGCGCTTGCCCTCCTCGTAATTGAGCGGATAGCAAAGGATCCCCTCGATCTCCGTGCCGTCGAAGCTGGTCCAGGTGATCACCTCGGATTTTGCCAGCGGCAGGTCGGGCAGGTGACCGTTGGCGTTGGATATCTTGATCGGCTCGTTCGAGCCCGCATCGCCGGGAGCCGCGAGGCGCAAGGCGTAGATCTCCTCGGGCAGTTCGAGATCCTCCCGGCTGAAGGCGACGAGGCTGCCGTCGGGGCTGATGTCGGCAGACACACAAACACCTGGAAGAGCGTTGACCACGCGTGGTTCACTCCCGTTGATTGGCATGAAAAAGAGATGGCGATTGGTGCGATCGACTTCGAAGTAATAGATGCCGCTGCCGTCAGGCGCCCATTCGATCGGCCTGGGGCTGTCGTCGACTGTCTCGGGCAACTCGGTCACTTCGCCGCCGGAAACCGACATGAGGCACAAGCGACCGTGCCAGGCCCAGCCAAGGTCGCCGCGAGCCGAGACGAAGGCGATGGTCTTGCCGTCGGGGCTGAAGCGGGGCGAGCTATCCGCTCCTTGGCCGCCGGCCAGCACGCGCGGCTCTCCGCCCTCGGCAGAAACTATCGAGATGTCCGCGAAGCGCCAATGGTTGATACTGGGCGTAGGCTGATGAGAAAAAACAATAGATTTGCCGTCAGGCGACCAGACGAGATATGTGACATGGAAATCCCCCTTGGTGATGCGCACCGGAGTGGGTTTCTCCACGGCCTCGGGATCCACATTAATCGTGTAAATATGGTTGTACTTGAAATCCTTGTCGACATAACGGGCATCGTCTTTATGCGCTATCTCATCTTGGGTGACAGGATCCCTTTCGATGAAGGCGATCCGGCTGCCGTCGGGCGACCAGGCATAGGAGGAAACGCCGGTCTCGACGTCGGTGAGCCGGCGGCCTTCACCGCCGTCGGGGTGAATCAGCCAGATGTTCGATTTGCCGTTGCGCGAAGAAGTGAAAGCCAGCCACTTGCCGTCGGGCGACCACTTCGGGCTGTGGCAGCTTTTGTCGCCGGCGGTGAGTTGCATGGAGCGCGAGCCGTCAACGGTGCAGATCCAGATGTGAGTCAGGTACTCACTCTTATCACCTGTCTTCGGCAATTCGTCGATGGTGTAGGCAATCCATTTGCCGTCCGGAGAGATTGCAATACTGCCGGGTTTGTTGACCAGCAACATTTTCTCCGGCGTCCAGACATCCTGTCCCGCGGCTGTGGACAGGGAAGTCATTAAAATGAGAATTACGAATATTCCTCGCTTCATCATTTTCCTCCCCTTGGGATTTTATATTTCTAATCGGGCACCTAATTTTAATGCCGCGGAGATGCTTCACCAAGGTTGACCTGTCGTCCCCTCGCGGCACTAGGGCTGCACAATGTCATCCTTACAAATAAGGAAAGCTAGCGGCAACAAAAATCGACATCGAGACAGGGTATTCGTCGGAGCGGGACTTCCGACGACCACGCCGCCGGCCGCAGCCTTGAAGCGGTTGGTCTGGGTGCTGACCCGGGAGGTCACGTAGCTCCCGTAGCTCCAGCCCATTACTCCCAACCGCTCCGGATCGGCGAGGCCGAGGGCAATAACATGGTCGACACCGGCCACAGCGTCTTCGTTGTCGACGCCGCCCCAGTTACTGATGGACCGGCAGTCCCAGGTCGACGTTCTCGAGGTTGTGAATCCTGACGCACCGGAGTCGGATGGCTTCAGACATCATAAAGGATACCTGTAACGCGCGGTTGACGATCAGAACATAATGAAACATAGCAAACCACGCTCCCGGGAAAACAGGGGCAATGTGTGAACATACGGGTGAGTGAGGCGATAGTATCGGCATGATGATTACACATTTAGCAGATATTACTGGACCGAGTTATTCAGTAATGTTAAGATCAGCTGGATTCAATTCAGGGGGGAAGTGAATCTGTGTGTTCTCGTCCTTGCCCCGCGTTCAATGCTGCCAGCCTGACAAACAGCAATTACCCTGGTTTGAACTAGAGTGGTTTTGTAGTAACGGTTAGACCTGGATTCCAAAGCGCGGCAAGTGAAGATGTTTTCCATGATTATCTGGATCAGAATCACTCCAAAGCCTGCAGTAACGAACTATCCCGCGCAATCGACTGAAAGAATGGCATCTTCGCTCCATTCGGGATGATACTTGAATTTTCTGTACTCTTGAGGATGGTGTTTCGCGGCGACTGCGGAATCCGGATTTAAGGGTGGTGTCATTTTAAAAGGGAGGAAATCATGTTTGATCATCTGCTACTCAAATTTAGATCCGAATCCCTCTGGTCCGGGATAAAGTTACCCTTTGCTGTCTTAATCTTATTCGTCTTGTTTTCATGTCTGGTTTCCGCTTCGGAGAAGCCAACCGCATTGGTTTACAACTCCCATTCGAATGCTATAGGTGCGGGTGATCCGGAATTACAGGTATTCATCCAACCTTCGGGCGCCCGGACCGCAGGCGCCCAGTGGCGCACGAGGCGCCTGGACGAATATAAGCAGCCCGCAGGCGATTGGAGCCCGTGGTACAACAGCGGTGATGTCGACACGACCTACGTCGATCCCGACATTTACATGGAGGTGGAGTTCAAGGAGATCGCGGGCTGGAGCAAGCCGTCGAATCAGAATATTTTCATCCCCTATGACAGGGCGACATTGACTGGCACGTACATTCAACTCGGTTCGATCGTCGTGTATATAAATCCCCAGGCGGCGCGCGACGACGGCGCCCGATGGCGCAGAATGGGCCTGGGAGATGAGGACTGGCGCAAGAGCGGTCAGGCAGAGACTGGAGTTCCTCCCGGCTGGTATTATGTTGAGTTTAAGGATTTAATCGGCTGGGCGGAACCGGCCAAGTACCCGGTAAATTCGGTACAGGGCTATGAGAACAAGTTTGTCGTCACATTTCAAGAGGTGGAGGTCGGACTTAGAGTCGTCATCAATCCCAGCGGAGCCGCTTCGGCCGGCGCCAAGTGGAAGATCTCAGGAACGAACACGCTATACTCATCAGGCGATACCACCGGAGTACGAGCGGGTCAACACACCTTGGAGTTTTTTGGCGCCCGAGGTTGGCTCCCCCCCGACCCGAAGACCGTGACCGTTCAGCCCGAACAGTTCCTTGAAGTCAATGTCGACTATTCGAGGTCCGTGGTCGGCGACGTGTGGATCATCTCCGACACCTTCACCGAAAACGGAAATAACTTCGCCGCGAGCGGCAATGTACAGCTCGGGTTCGATACCGGTACGAGTGCGCCCGAAGTTTATCCCACGGATTATACACCTCCACTGTTCAATGTTTCCGGCGATTTGTCGGGAACCGTCAGTCCCGCGATAATCAATGGGAATGGAACAATTACCGCCAACAAATTCAAGCTGCCGATTATAGGCAGGGTCCCCTTCTATTATGGTTCCTTCACCCTGGACGGCGATAATCTTAAGGTTACAAATCTCACAGTTTCACCCCTCTTTGAGGCTTGGAAGATGTGGGGGTTCGACCTCACTTTTAATTATTTCCAGCTTCTTCTCAGTCCCAACGGCGCCGCATTCAGCATGAGGCTTGACCTGCCTGATCTGATCTACGGATCGAACAGCTTCATTGATATCGAACGATTGGAGATCACGACTAACGGCGTGGTGGTAATAGGCGAGTTGAACGTCTCCGACATGAGCCTCTTCGAAGGCTTAATTACGTGCAAGAATCTGCACGGCTCGATCAACACGCAGACCAGTTCTTTCAGCATTTCAGTGGAGGAGATGACCATTGCCGATCTGCCCACCATCAGCGCCGAGCTAACCATCGAGAACAAGAAGCTCAAGACGCTGGCAGGCGGGGCCTATGATATGAACATCCAGATTCCGGATACCCCGATATATTTTCAGGACCTCGCCTTATCTCTCCGCGATCCCTCTCCCGACGCGACAAAGATATCCCTCGACACGATCGCCTTCACCTGCTTCGAGAGGGTTGGGGATTGGTCTCTGCTTGAGGTCTCCGGCAACGCCAAGGTCGACTTTTCGGGCGATCTGGGGATCGGCGCCTATGTCAAAGCCCTCGGCTACACACTGTCCTACGCCACCTTCGACATGGCGTGGAATCACGGCTTCATCGTCGGCGTCAAACACTCTATGCCTGCCTACGCATTGACCGTTTACGGCACGCTGCGCGTCTGGTGGGGCTATTTGTATGCACCTTCTATTTATCATAAAATACCCGGCTGGTATCTGACGATGACGGGGCGTATCGGTTTCGACATCCCGGATTTTTTTGTCAAGATCGTTAAAGCTTTTGACCATGATTGGGATTCCAGTTCGCTTTACCTGGCTGAAGGCACCGTGGACGCCAGCAAGGACGGTTTCGAATGTTCGGCGAAGATTCTTAACTTGTTCACAATCTCCTACACCATCCCGCCGTTCTGGAAATCGGGTTCTCCGCCGGAAGCGACAGTCATGGGGCTGCAGAAGGCTTCGCTGGGACCAGCTGCGCCGGCGAGTGTGAGCCGATTCTCCGTGGCGCGGAATTGTCCCACGGTCGTGATCTCCGTCCAGGGAGAAAGCGGCATCCCGGATGTGTTACTGACGCTCCCGAACGGCGCGACTTACGATTCCCGTGAGAGCCTGCCTGATAACTCCAACGACTTCGTCTTCGTGCAGGACCAGGATAATAACGTTACAGCCTTCTTCTTCAGAAAGCCTAAAGTGGGCGACTGGACGGTGGATGTCGTCAACAGCGCCGACATCGGGCAGTCGACGGTCTATTTCGTGACCGGCAATAACGATCCTAATATCGTCCCCAAGAAAATTGAGAAGACCGCCGATGGTAAGTACAAAATCTATGCGCGGGCCTTCGATCCGGACGACACAGCCGATGTGACCTTCTATTGGAACAGGGATAACAAGGCCTTCCTGGGCATCCCTATCGGCGGCATCAAGGAGAACGATGGGAATTTGGTTTATACCTGGACCCCCTCGGAGGAACTGCCTTTCAAGGTCGGTTACGTCTACGCCGAAATCAAAGACGGCTCCAACCAGACCCGGAAGATCTACTTCGACGAGAAGCTGCACGTAGGAGAAACCGATATCCGGCCGCCGCGTTTCAGCAAGTGCAAAGTCGTCAAGGATCAGGTTGAATTCCGGACCAAAATCAAGGACGCCGCGGATGTGGAGATGCTCAGAGTCTACTACAGCGACGACCTGAAGCAGCAAGTCCTCACTGATTTCTTGAACCTCAAGCCGAAGGCAATAGCCGTCCTTACCGAGTACGACCTCAAGCCGGGCCGCAGGTACCAGATTCGCCTGGCGTCGGTCGGCTACGACGGCTCGGAAAGCCCCCAGAGCAAGCGGAGGGTCTTCGATTTCCACGCTAAGAAGATCAACAACCAACCCCATTTCGTCAGCGATCCTGCAACCGAGGCGTCGGTCGGCAGCCAATATGTTTACAGTTTCAAAGCCAAGGACTACGACAACGACGATCTGCAATACAGCCTGATGGAGTCGCCCGACGGCATGGTATTGGAAGATGCCGGACGTGTGTTGCGTTGGACTCCGGGCGCCGAGAATGCGGGCAGCGTTTTCGTGACTCTCAAGGCGACTGACGGCAAGGGCGGCGAGGACATACAGTCGTTCACCATCACGGTCAATTCGGCCTCCGTGCCTGCTCGCCGGGCGGAAGTGGAAGTTATCAAAACCGGAAAAGGCCGGGGCATGCTGATTGTCCGCGTCCATGATCGGGGTTCGGGCATTGATCCCTCGGTCAGGGAGCACCTACAGGTTTGGATCGACGACAAGTGGGGGCAGGATGTAATGGAGATGGCGCTCACTGAGACCGCCGGTGATTCTCACGAATTCTTGGGCACCTTGGAGATCGGCGATCACTCGGCTTCCGCTCCCATCTGGCTATGGCCTAACGCCTCCGACGGAAAATCTGTGGAATCGGTGATTTCCTGGAATGACGCCAAAGGACAAGCCCGCAAGGCCGGGGCGATCGTGATCGGTTTCTGAGGAAATCTCTTGGGAGAGGAGCGAAAAGCTCCTCTCCCATCGTTGCATTATTCCAAGTTGCTTTGCGGTTGCCCGCCGGGGTGGATGAGACTGATATCAGGCTTGCCGCCGAGTATCGATTTGAATGCGATCCACAGCCGGGCGGGGAAATCGCAATAACATCAGGGAGCGGTTTCCCGAAGGGCTTTTCTGCCGTTCATGCACCATGGGCGGATATTCTGTATAATTCAAAAACGGCGGAAAAATGTCACACGAAATCGACAGGCGGACATTTGTTGGAGCAGGTCTCGCGGCAACTGTCCTGCCGGCACTGAGCAGGGCGCAAGAGCTGGAGCCGGAGGGCCGGCGTCTCTTCGATGCGGTTACGGGGGAGGCCCTCAGCAAAATCAAGATCGTGGTTAAAAAGGTCGGGGAGCGCGGCCGTTGGACTTTCAGGACGGATGATTACGGCTACTACCAGTTCGGGAAAATCACCGCGTCGCTCACCGAGCAAACCCTTTGCCGCGTGAGAATCAAGCCGACGCAGTTTCGCGATAGCTACATCGGCCTCGAAGGCTACTGGCTGGTTAATCCCGGCCCGGAAACCAATCCCGGCATTGGTGATATCGGCCTCATACCGCTGACATCTGGCTTGCTGCCGTTCAGCTTCAGCGATGTCTACAACGAGACGGAATTCAGGGAGCAGTGGCTGGCGTTGCTGCGCCAGATGTTTTTCTCGATCGACATGCTTCCCAGCCCGCGTCCCAAGCAGACGGCTGCCGGTGCGCTGAACCGCTTCGCATCGGGAGGGACGCTGCGGGTGCGGGTCAGCGACGAACTGGTTCCCGCCGAATACCAGCTTGTGCGGAAGTGGATGGGATCGGCACTGAAGACCCTGACGAAGGGTATATTCGCCAAGCTGAGGTTCAGCAAGGTGCCCGCCTCTGACACGCTGCTTGCCGTGAAAGACCTTCCGCCGGGGACGATCACGGTGGCGCGGCGCGACGATTTCCCCCGCCCGGCTGT
>DATKUA010000079.1:0-3396 GCA_035530855.1 Acidobacteriota bacterium
CTGGTCTTCCAGCACATTCTTGATCCTGTCTTGCCATTCCGGCGACTTCCAGGTTCCGAGCGCTTCATGCGTCTGGAAGTACTTCTCGGGAATCGGATGGGTCCCGATAACCGCTTTCATTCCGTGGTGCTTCTCGATCACATCACAAAACTCGTCGACATACGGGCACGGCGGATACCCCACCACCAACCCTGTCGCGAGATGAATAATTTCGGCGCCGTTCTTCTTCATTTCCTCTGGAGCATACTCAACGTTTCCGCCTGGACACCCATCGCAGGTGGTGTAGCCAACCAGTTGCACCTCGCGACCCTGGTAAGGACGGAAAGCGCCCTCTCGTTGCTGCAGCGCGCGCAGGCATTTTCCTCCCGCACAGGTGTGGTACCGATTACAAATGATGATTCCAATCTTTACCGGATCGGCCATAACGCCTCCATTCGAGATATCCGCAACGAACGATGCTACAGAGCAAAGTGCGGTTCATCGAACATAAAGAACCGGAGAGTGGCCACCGCTGCACCTTTTCGGGTCTGGTGAATGGTCTCTTCGCCTTATCGAGGGACACCCCAAGGAGTTGGACTATTGCGAGGTTATCCGGACCCGCCAACACCGGCATTGCCTTGGGCATAAACATCATCAAGGACCCGAGCGGGAAGACCATGATGCATATTGTGTTCACCGACGTCTTCCGCTACGACACAAAACACTGGGTCGGCGTGGCAGCGGAGGAGACGCCGGTGGGGAAGTGAGGAGCCGAGAATGGCATGCGTGGGCAATTAGTCTGGTTCTAACTGCGCCTAATGCTGCCCATTGTGTGACCAAGAGAGTTGGAGGGGCGCGTTGTTGAGAGGAGGTAAAGAGCCACGCAAGCTACCCGAATGAGCGCAAACTCTTAGAGCCCCCTAGCGTAGTATTTCGGTATGGCGGGCTCGACAATAGGTACCAATCAGCACTATGTCCCACAAGCTCTGCTGCGTGGCTTCATCTTCGATGAAAATCGTGAGCAGATTTTCACCTTTGACAAGCAGACTCGTCGATCGTTTCCTACGACCATCAGGAACATCGCAGCGGAACGTGACTTCTATACGGTCGCTGGCTCAGATGTTCTCGATCAGTCGATGAATCGAGCCGATGGCCTCGCTGCCCCCGTTCTACGCATGATTAGGGAGGAGAAAAACCTGCGATTATTGAACGCCATGGATCTCGGGGTACTGGCCGGGTTTGCGGGCCTGCAGATGCTGAGAACTCGCAATATGCTCGAGCAGTGGAGGGACATGGGAATCCAATTCGCCGACCGCTTCGCCCGGATGGGTGATGAGCTGCCGAACGGGTTCGAGGACATCCGCGATCCCGAACGAGCACGCGAGGGCTTCCTCGCCGCGATCCCTCAGCAGGCCGTCACAATGATGCGGAGCCTCCTCAACAAGCACATCTTGCTGCTCGAGAGCGATGGCAGCTTACCGTTTTGGCTATCTGACAACCCGATAACGAAAAACAACACGCTGAATGAAGGAGATGGACTGGTTGGCACATTGGGTTTAGAAGTGCCGGGGATCGAAGTATACCTTCCGGTCAGCTCTCAAATCACCGTGGCCTTCATGAGCCCGCTCGTGACGGCTGCGTACTTGGAAGTGGACACTCAGGCTCGGCGAATGGGTTTCATCAGTCCCGATGCTCACGAATACCTCAGAGCACAGCGCACTGGCAGGCCGATGAAGTTGAGTCGTGATAATGTGCGATTCCAGAATTCTCTACAAGTTCACAACTCTGAACGCTGGGTCTTTTCTTTTGAGGACTCATTCGCGGATGCTGTGGAGATGGTCGAGGGCGGGATCTTGGGCGGTCCTCGGTTGACGATGAACTAACCCCGGTCATTGAGATTATCACGAGCCCCGTCCTAGCTTTGCTAGAGCGGGATAGTTCTTCCTCTCGCATTTCGAAAATCCGGCAATCCGTAAATTCGAAAATTCCTCCCCTCGCGACTCGCGACTATGTACCATACTCTTGCGAACGTTATGCCTTCATCTCTTGTCCACACTTCCGAACGCATCCTCGAGTTCGGTCATCTTCGCGATCTCGTCCGGTTGGTGGCCCACGTCTCGCCCGTGGGAACAACGTCTTGATCATCTACAGCCACCCTCAAGGTAGGAATGCAGTTGTGGACCACCAACCGCTAGACCTTCCCTTTAGCCCCGGATGATCGGTTTGCGCGTAAATCCGCCGACGAGAAAAATCGCGCCACATGCCGCCGTGATTGCGACGTAACGTAGCAGGATGCGGGCGTAGTCCGGGGAGGCGGAGCGGAACAAGCGCGGATGGGTTGGAACTGCTGCCGCGCGACCGGCATCGTCATCCCAAGTGACCTGCGGCACGTTTTGATCCGGCGTTGCCCACTGCCAACCAAGATTAGATGACCAGAGAAATCCGTACACACAGAGCTGTGCCTGCTGGTCTCCGACGGCGTAGATGAGTCGCCACGGCACCCACAAAGAGGCGTACGTGATCAGGACCAGGTATGCGATTAATACCGCCCGTTGAAAGAGATTCATACGTCCTCCTAGGCCGTCACGCCCCATCGTCGTCGCTCTGCTGTTCTTCGAAGACAGAATCCGGCCATGCGTCGCGGCCGATGTGATCCGCGTGAATCTTGATCCCGTCCGCCATGGATAGGGAAGTTTTGAATTTACCGAAGGCGTGCTTGCTGTTCGGCCATTTCTTCGCGATGGCTACTATCTCATAGGCGTACTGCAACGAGATAGGCTTACCACTCTCGTCCAAGTGGGCGCGGATGATCTGGATAGGGCGCCGATGGTCGATGTCATCGCCACGGATGTCCTTAATCAGCCTCTCTAGGCGTTCGATGTTCGCCCGAATAGGCTGTATCCTCACTTGTAACGCGGCAATTTCCTTCTCTGCAAAGTCGATCATTCTCTGATCGTCAGGAGAGATCTGCCGTCTGCGCGGCTTCTGGTCGGTATCCACTTAAGTCTCCTTCTGGTCTATGAGGGCCGGTGGCCCACTTCCCGCCAGCGAATAAACTGTGAGGGCACCCCATATCTGCCAGCAGCGTGTCTAGTCCCACGACATACCTTACAGAGCGTCCCGGGACATCCCTGTAAAGGATGTCATGGGACTGAACAGGCAGTTGGCAGATGTGGGTCTTTTCGCTTCGCGTCTGTGCCCCGCTAAATTCCGCCGATCACTCTACGCTCTTCTTGCTCTCAAACGCGAATGATTTGTTCTTCATCATCCGTTCTTCGTCGTTCAATTCGAAAATCCGACAATCTTCGCTTTAGCTCCAGCAGCTTAGTAGCTCAGCAGCCTCCCCATTCGTCCTTCGTCATTCGTACTTCGTCCTTTCTCCCGCCGTTGTACCATGTGTAGGCGACTGCTTATGCC
>DATKUA010000080.1:0-12998 GCA_035530855.1 Acidobacteriota bacterium
CGATAAATCTAACGGGCGCGATAAAGCGCGCCCCTACTATCAATCGGCACGTTCCTTCCCGACAACTGTAGGGGCCGCATTTATGCGGCCCGATCCCGCCGCAGGCGGGACACAGGGCCGCCGCATACCGCAAATGGCGGCGAAGATAAGACGGGGGCCGTGAACGACCCCCCTACATCGCTCCGACAAGACGGTGCCAAGCCGTGTAGGGCGGTCCTTTAGGGCCGCCGTGTAGGGGGGGGGGCCTTTATGCGGCCCGATCCCGCCGCAGGCGGGACACAGGGTCGCCGTATCCTGCAAAGGGCGGCAAAGACAAGACGGGGGCGCTAAAGCGCGCCCCTACTATCAATCGGCACGTTCCTTCCCGACAACTGTAGGGGCCGCATTTATGCGGCCCGATCCCGCCGCAGGCGGGACACAGGGTCGCCGTATCCTGCAAAGGGCGGCAAAGACAAGACGGGGGCGCTAAAGCACCCCCCTACAATCAATTGGCAAGGTTGATCGCCACGCCCCCCCCAACCCCCGCCTTGATATTCGAGCTCACGGCCTTGTAAACTCTCCCCCGACCCAATGCGTCATGGTATTCGTGAGATGGGAGTGATAGCGCTAATCCTCGCGCTGGCATTACAAACAACCGCGCCCGCCGTCGTCGTCGAGGCGCCCCAGCGCGAAACGATCGAAATCGGCCGGACGATTACGTTCACCGTCAGGGTGGAGATGGGGGATGTTTCGCCCGACGCCGAAGCCTCCCTGCAGCCGCTCGAGCTGACCAACCTCAGGATCGTCAACGTCGAGAAGGGCGCCCAACTCATCGCCGGAAACAGCAGCCGCACCGCCTCCCGCTGGTTCAGGTTCACTCTCGAACCGCTCGCCGCGGGTGCCGCCGCGGTCGGCGCCGTCAGGGCGCAGATCACCCTCCCCGGCGAGGAGCAGCCGCGCCTGCTCGAAGCCGAGGGCTTCTCGCTGCAGGCCTTCGAGCCCTTTGACTGGAACAAGCTGCCCGCCTGGGTGCCGTGGACGATCGGGGGCGTCATCCTCGGCCTGGTCTGGGTCTTCTTCGGGCGCTTCGTCACCCGCAGGGTCCGCCGCCTGGCGCCGGACGAGGACGCTGAGGACCGCCGCCACGTCGAGGAGCAACTCAACCACAAACTTCACAGCGGCGACTACCGCGGCGCCGTCGATGCGGCCTACGGCATGCTGCTCGCCGTCTTTGACGAGAGCGGCCGCGACTTCAAGAGCGCAGCCGCGGGCGACAACGAGCTGCGCGCCGCCGCCCGCCTCGGCGAGGAGGTGCGCTACGCCGGCTACCGACCCGACCGCGGCGAGGCCGCCTTCATCGTGCGCCTCGCGCGGGCCGCGTTTGCCAAACCGTCGGAATCTGAAAAAGAGATTAAAGCGGAAGGACGCTAGAGATGAGCACAGAAATCACCGCTCTCAATGAGAGGGTAAAACAGGAAAGCACGATCGTCGCCACCGTCATCGACCAGGTCGGCAGGGTCATCGTCGGCCAGCGCTACCTGCTCGAGCGCATGGTCATCGGGCTGCTCTGCCGCGGTCACGTCCTGCTCGAGGGCGTGCCCGGCCTCGCCAAAACGCTGAGCGTCAGCACGCTCGCAGCCGCCGTCAGGGCCGGCTTCCAGCGCATCCAGTTCACACCCGACCTGCTGCCCGCCGACATCACCGGCACGCTGATCTACAACCAGAAGGACGGCTCGTTCATCCCGCGCAAGGGGCCGGTGTTCACCAACTTCGTCCTCGCCGACGAGATCAACCGCGCCCCGGCCAAGGTGCAGAGCGCGCTGCTGGAGTCGATGCAGGAGCGCCAGGTGACCATCGGCGACACCACCTACCCGCTGCCCGAGCCGTTCATTGTGCTGGCCACCCAGAACCCGATCGAGCAGGAGGGCACCTACCCGCTGCCCGAGGCGCAGGTCGACCGCTTCATGCTCAAGGTCAAGATCGACTACCCGTCGATGAGCGAGGAGCGGCTGATCCTCGAGCGCATGGCCCTGGGCGAGCCGGAGAAGGTCGAGCCGGTGATCGGCCCCGACGACCTGCTGCGCGCGCGCGAAGTCGTCAAGCAGATCTACATCGACGAGAAGATCAAGGACTACATCATCCGCATCGTCTTCGCCACGCGCTTCCCCGGCGACTTCGGCCTGCCGCTCGGCGAGATGATCGCCTACGGCGCCTCGCCCCGCGCCTCCATCTACCTCACCGAGGCGGCCAAGTGCCACGCCTTCATCTGCGGGCGCGGCTTCGTCACGCCGGAGGACGTCAAGTCCATCGGCCTCGACGTGCTGCGCCACCGCATCATCCCCACCTACGAGGCCGAGGCCGAGAACATCGGCAGCGAGGATATCGTCCGCCAGATCTTCAACCAGATCGAGGTGCCATGATTTACCGCGATCCATTCACACCATTGCCCACCAACGTAGGGGCGGCCTTTATGCTGCCCTATCGCACCCCGCGCGAAAAAACTAACGGGCGCGATAAAGCGCGCCCCTACTATCAATCGGCAAGTACCTTCCCAATAAATGTAGGGGGGTCGTTCACGGCCCCCGCCCGCGCACCGCGCGATAAAACTAACGGGCGCGATAAAGCGCGCCCCTACTACCAAGCGGCCGGCATGCCATGATCCCGAAGGACAAACTCCGCAAGATCCGCCGCACGATCCGGCGCATCGAGATCACCACGCGCAAGGTGGTCAACGAGACCTTCGCGGGCCAGTACCACTCGGTGTTCAAGGGTCGCGGCATGGAGTTCGACGAGGTGCGCGAGTACGCCCCCGGCGACGAGATCCGCTCGATCGACTGGAACGTCACCTCGCGCATGGGCCGCCCCTACACCAAGCAGTTTGTCGAGGAGCGCGAGCTGACTGTGATGCTGGTGGTCGATGCCAGCGCTTCGATGGACTTCGGCACCGGGTCGGAGTTCAAGAACGAGCGCGCCGCGGAGCTCTGCGCCCTGCTCGCCTTCTCCGCGATCAAGAACAACGACCGCGTCGGCCTGGTGATCTTCACCGACCGCATCGAGCTGCACCTGCCGCCGCGCAAGGGCCGCACCCACGCGCTGCGCATCGTCCGCGAGGTCCTCTTCTTCGAGCCCCAACGCCGCCGCTCCGACATCGCCGGCGCCGTCGAATACGTCAGCCGCACGCACGCCCGCAAGAGCGTCGTCTTTCTGCTCTCCGACTTCATCCCCGCCGGCGGCGACCACACCGGCTTCCGCAAGCCGGTCAGCATCCTGGCGCGCAAGCACGACCTGGTGGCCGTGCGCCTGCTCGACCCGCGTGAGGACCTGCTGGTGCCGATGGGGCTGGTGCGCGTGCGCGACCCCGAGACCGGGGAGGAACTGGTGGTCGACACCTCCAGCCGGCGTTGGCGCCGCGACTACCACTCGCTCCGCAGCCGCGAGGCCTCCGATCTCGAGCGCTTCTTCAAGGCCAACGGCATCGACCACCTCGACATCCGCACCGACCTCGATTACGAGAACGACCTGATCAAATTCTTCCGCAGGAGGGCGAGCAGGAGATGAGCGCCCTGGCCATCGCCCTGGCAGTCACGGTGCTGGCCGCCGGCGGGCCGGCGGCGGTCGACGTGCGCCTCTCGCCCGCGGTAGCGCATGTCGGCGATACCGTGACCCTGGAGATCGCCGTCCGCGCCTTCGGGGCCAACACCATCCGCATCGAGCCGCTCCCCGGCAGCGTGGAAGAGGACTACGTCGAGGACGAGACACTGCTCGGCTCCGACCTGCTGGTGCGCATCACGGCCGCCGAGGAGAAACTGGACCTCCTGGGCGCCCTCGTCGCCCGCCGCACCTACCATGTCGTGCCCTTCTCCGTCGGCGGGCAGGCCATCAAGCCCGTGGCGGTCAAGGTGGTGATGCAGGACGGCAGCGAGATCAACCTGGCGACACCCGCCCTCAGCCTCGACGTCCTCAGCACCGTCCCCGGCGCCAAGGGGGTTGAAAAGATCGCCGAGCTCAAGGGGCTGCTGCTGCACGAAGCCGCCGAGCGGCAATCCTGGCTCTGGCTCTGGATCCTGCTCGGGGCGGTCGCGCTCGCGGCGGGCTGTGCCGCGGTGATCGCCCTCAACAAGCGCACGCCGAAGCGCCTGCGCAAGCTGATGGAACTGACCCCCGCCCAGCGCGCGCTGAAGGAGCTCGCGCGGCTCGCGGCCTCGGGCCTGCTCGAGGATGGGAAGACAAAGGAGTTCTACATCGAGCTCTCCGAGATCGTCCGCCGCTACATCGGCATGCGTTTCCGCCAGCCGGCCCTGGAAATGACCACCACCGAGCTGAGCGCAGCGCTCGAGGAACATCTCGAGGAATTCGGCTTCTCTTTAGCAGAGCTGTCGGGGCTGCTGCAGACCTCCGACATGGTCAAGTTCGCCAAGCTCGAGCCGCCGTTTGATACAGGCCTGGAATTGATGGAGAGCGCCCGGGAGATGGTCATCACCACGCGCGACGATCTGGCGGGCAGGGCGCCGGGGAGGACCGCCTGATGGACGTCAACGCACCGGGAATCCCCGAAGGCCTCCGGCTCGCGACGCCGGAATTTCTCTGGCTGCTGGCCCTGCTGGCGGTGCTGATCGGGCTCTACATCTTCCGCCAGCGCAGGGGCGGCCGCGGCGCCTCGATCCGCTTCACGACCGTCAACGATGCGCGCCGCGTCAAGCCCTCGCCCTGGGTGCGCATCCGCCACCTGCCCCACCTGCTCGGCTGGCTGGCGCTCGCGGCCCTGATCGTCGCCCTCGCGCGCCCGCAGACGGTCCGCTACGAGCAGCTCGAGGAGGTGCTGGCCTACGGCGCCGACATCATGCTCGTCACCGACATCTCCGGCTCGATGGAAGCGCTCGACTTCCAGCCGCGCAACCGACTCCACGTCGCCAAGCAGGTTGTCAGCGAATTCATCAACAGCCGCAGTTGGGACCAGATCGGCCTCGTCGCCTTCGCGGGCCTGGCGGCCACCATCTGCCCCCTGACCACCAACAAGGATTATCTGCAGAAGCAGGTGCAGGCGCTCGACTTCGACCTGCTGGAGGACGGCACGGCCATCGGCACCGCGCTCTCCACCGCCCTCAACCGGCTCGAGGGCTCCAAGGCCCGGAGCAAGGTGATCATCCTGCTCACCGACGGCGTCAACAACCGCGGCGAGGTCCTGCCGCTCGACGCGGCGGCCATCGCCAAGGACCGCAATGTGCGCATCTACACCGTCGGCATCGGCAGCGAGGGCGTAGTCCCCTTCCCCAACAAGCCGCCCTACTTCGGCCGCTCCTTCGAGATCGGGCTCGATGAGGAACTGCTGCGCCGCATCGCCGCCGACACCGGCGGCGCCTACCGCCGCGCCACCGACCCCCGCGCGCTGAGCCGCATCTACGACGAGATCAACAAGCTGGAGAAGACCGAGGTCAACGTCAAGATCTACCGCTACCCGGTGGAGATCGAGCACTTCCACTGGTTCCTCTACGGCGCTTTGATCGCGATGGCCCTGGCGCATCTGCTGCGCTGGACCCGTCTGGGGGTGATACCGTAATGCTCGGCGAGCTCCAATTCGGCGCGCCCGCGTTCCTCTGGGGACTGCTGCTCGCCCCGGCGGTCCTGGCGGTCGCGGTGCTGCTCTACTTCCTGCGCCGCAGGCGGATGAGCCGCTTCGCCGGGGAGCAGGCGCTCGACCGCCTAGTCCGCAGCTTCAGCCCGCTGCGCTTCTTCCTCAAGGCGGTCGCGATGGCGGCGGCGGTCTTTTTCCTCATGCTCGCCGCGGCCCTGCCAAAGTTCGGCATCAAGCCCGTGCCGGTGCAGCGCAGCGGCGTCGACCTGCTCATCGCACTCGACGTCTCCAAGAGCATGGACGTGCAGGACATCGCGCCCTCGCGACTGCGCCACGCCATCTACAGCATCGACACCATCCTCGACAAGCTCGCCGGAGACCGCATCGGCCTCATCGCCTTCGCCGGCGAGGCCGTCCTCATACACCCGCTCACCGACCGCTCGCAGGGCTTCCGCATCACGCTCGAGACACTCGACACCGACGCCCTGCCGGTCACCGGCACGGCCATCGGCAGGGCGATCAAGCTCGCCCGCGAGAGCTTCGAGAAGCGCTCGGTGAAGCACAAGGTGCTGGTGATCATCACCGACGGCGAGACGCACGACCGCGACGCGCTGGAGCAGGCGCGCCTGGCGCACGACGACGGGGTGATCATCTACACCCTCGGCATCGGCACCGCCGCGGGCAAGCCGGTGCCCGAGACGGTGGTCAACGGCAAGCCCGTCGACTTCAAGAAGCGCGACGGCAAGATCGTCATGAGCAGGCTCAACGCCACCCTGCTGCGGCGCATCGCCGAACGCGGCGGCGGCTCGTATTATTATTACAGCGGCGAGGAGGACGTGCTCGAGCGCTTGTACGATAGAATCTCCCGCATGGGGCAGAAGGAATTCGCCTCGAGGTTCAAGACGATGCTCAATGACATCTATCAATACCCGCTGGCGATCGGCGTGCTCTTCCTCTTCGTCGAGACGGCGATCGGCGGCAGGCGGAGGCAAAAGCGATGAGAAAGGCGATAATCGCGCTGGCCTTGCTCGCCCTCCTGGCCGCCGACGAGAGCACGGGCGATCCGTTCGAGCGCGGCGTGCTGCTCTTCGAGCAGGGCCGTTACGCCGATGCCGTAAAGGAATTCGCCAAGGCCGAGGAGCTCGCTCCCGACGACCTCCTAGCCCGCTACAACGGCCTCACCAGCCTCGCCGCCGGGGGCGACCTGCAGCGCGCCCTGGCCAAGCTCGGCGTCGATTTCGAATCGCTCGATGTGCGCCCCGACGTCCGCGCCGGCGCCGCCTACAACCTCGGCACAGCCTTCCTCGGGCTCGCCGACGAGGCCGACCGCGCGGGCAACCTCGCTTCGCGCGCCGGCGAGCTGATGCAGTCGGTCAACTGGCTGCGCCGCTCGCTGCTCGATGCCCCAGGAGACACCCCGGCCCGCAACAACCTCGAATACGCCGACAAATTGCTGAAGAAACTCCGGCAGCAACAACAAGAGCAGCAGCAACAGGAGGGCGAGGGGCAGCAGGACAAGGACAAGGAGCAGCAACAAGACCAACAGCAACGTGGAGAGGACAAGAACGAGCAGCAACAACAGCAAGGCGAGGGCGAGCAGGACAAGAAACAGCAACAGGAGGGCGAACAAAAGCAGGATCAGCAAGGTCAGCCTCAGGAGGGAGAGCAGCAGCAAGGGAAGCAGCGCGAGATTCCGCCGGACGTTGCACGCAATCTGCTCAAGGCCGCGCGCGATGCCGAGATCAAGGCGATGAAAATGTTGCGCGAGCACCAGAACAAGGACTCCAAGAAACAGTCCAGCAACAAGAGGGACTGGTGACGATGGCCCGCAAAGCACTCCTGATATTCCTGTTGATCTTCGCGGCGCCGTTGTCAGCCGCGCCGCAGGATGAGGTCACCGTGCAGGCCGCCCTCAGCAGCGAGAGCATCACCGAGGAAGACGTGGTGCAGCTCGTCGTCAGCATCGCCGCTCCGGGCAACATCGGCGAGGTCGACGTCCAACTTCCGCTGCTGCGCGATTTCGACAAGATCGGCGAGCAATCCTCCAGCCAGCTCTCGCAATTCAACCTCGAGATCCGCACCGTGCTGCGCTACACCTACAACCTCCGCCCCAAGCGGCAGGGGACCTTCACCATCCCCCCGTTCACCGTCAGGGTCGGCGGCAAGAGCTACACCACCGAGCCGTTACGCGTCACCGTGACGCCGGGCGGCAGCGGCGACGAGATCATCCTGCGCCAGCGCACCGACAAGAACGAGGCCTTCGTCGGCGAGCAACTTCTCCTGACCACGGAGTTGCTCTTCCAGGTCAACGTGCTGAGCTACGACATCATCGAAGAGCCCGCCCCCGAGGGCTTCGTCGTCGAGCGCGACGAATCGCTGAAGCAGGTGGTGCTCGAGGAGATCGAGTTCCGCGGCCAGCCGTACTACCGCGCCGTGCTCGGGCGCCAGATCCTCTTCCCGCTCTCTCCGGGGAGCAAGCGGATCAGGCCGCCGCAATTCCAGATTGAGTACCGCGGCCGCGGTTTCGGCCTGCAGAGCAAGCTCGCCCGCCGCACCGCCAACACGCTGGAGATCGAGGTCAAGCCGTTACCCGAGGCGGGCAAGCCCGCGGGCTACAACGGCGCCGTCGGCGACTACCGGCTCAGCTGGTCGATCAGCGACACCGCCGGGCGCGTCAACGAGCCGCTCACCCTCAGCGTGGAGCTCACCGGCAACGGAGACATCGCGCGCACTCCCGATCTCAGCCCACCGCTGCCCGCCGAGTTCGAGCTGATCAACTCACGCTCCGAGCAGAGCGCCCGGCTGCGCGACGGCGCCTGGGGCGGCCGCAAGCGCTGGGAATTCATCTTCATCCCCAACCGCGCGGGCGACATCACTCTCGGTCCGCTCGAGTACCCCTTCTTCGATCCCGCGACGGGGCAATACAAGCTGGCGGCCGGCGAGCCGATCCAACTGCTGATCGAGCCGCCCGCTCCCGCATCGCGGGCGGAGTCCGCCGCGGCCTTGCCCGCCGAGGCGGAAAGCAGCGAATGGGATATCCGTTACATCAAGACGCCCTCCGCCCCGCTGGCGCGCGAAGGCTCGCCTTTCTTCCACTCGCCGTTCTTCTGGGCGGCGATGCTGATTCCCGTCCTGGCGAACATTTTGATCTTCGCCGGAACCAGGCTGCTGCGCCGCGGCAGGGGGCGCGGGGGCGACCTCCGCAGGCGCAAGGCACTCAACATCGCCGTCAAACGTCTGGCGCGCGCGCCGGGCGGCAAGAGCGCGTCGTCGGAAATCAGCGCGGCACTGATCGACTATTTCGCCGACAAGCTCAACCTCGAAAGAGGGGGCCTCTCGATGGTCGAGGTCAGGAACACTCTCGTGCGCCGCGACCTCCACCAACATCCCCTCGTCGACGAAATCTCTGCGGTTTTCGAAGCCTGCGACGCCGCTCGCTACGCCCCGGGCGGCGAGAGCCGGGCCGCCTGGTCCGACCTCGCCGAGCGCGCGGCCAAGGCGTTGTCGCAACTGGATGAGTTGATATGATCAGGCGAACCATTCTAGCCGTCCTACTGCTGGCTGCTGTGGCGGCCAACGTCGCGGCCGACGCGCAGCAGGACTTCCTCAGCGCCAACGATCTTTTCGCCGAGCGGCAATATCGGGCGGCCGCCGACCTCTACTCGAAAATCCTCGAGGAAGGCTTCGCCAACTCCGCGGTTGAATACAACCTCGGCAACGCCCTCTACCGCCTCGGCATGATCGGCGAGGCGCGGCTCCATTTCGAGCGGGCGGTGCGCCTCGATCCCGGGGGCATCGATGCCCGCAGCAACATCGAAATCATCGAGAAGCGCTACCTCAAGCAATCGCTGCGGGAGGAGAATTTCACCTCCACCGAGCGGGTCATCCGCCGAACCCTCTCGGCGTTTCCCGCAGGACTCACTTTCGCCGTCGGCATCGCCTGCTTCCTGCTGTTGAACGTCGTCTTCGCCTTGAGGCTGCTGTTCCCCGCAGCTCTCCATCCGGCCGTTTACTGGACCGCTCTCATCGCCCTGGCAGTGGTCGCCGCGGCATCGTTGGCTATCGCAACGGGCCAAAGCCTCCTCGCATCCAGCAGGAGCTACGGGATCATCGTCGCCCGCGACGCCGGCGTGGCCAGCGAGCCGGCCGCAGACGCCCCCAGCCGCTTTCCCGCGCCCGAAGCTATGAAGGTGCAGATCGAGCGTGAGCAGGACGGATGGACTGAAATCGTGCTGCCGAATAACGCGAAGGGCTGGGTGGCCGCAGGCGCGGTTGAGACGATCTGAGTCCCGCCGAACCATAATCTGGAGTTATTAAAAGAAAACCGAGCGAACTCTATACTCTTTGCACATCGACCGGCAGAGATCTGTGCCCTGTGCGCGACAAATTTTCGAAATGAACTGATTCGATATGGCGTATAATCGAATTGTTACAGCCGTGATATATAATTCTGCTTATTAAGGCACTGCAAGGCAACTCCTGAGATGGCTGAATTATTGGGAGACGGGTACGATTGATTTACCGGTTGCTTGTGTGCACAACATATTTATGTAATGATATAACAGAAATATCCAAGACTCTTGGTTTATGATCATAGGGGACTGCCGGGGAGTCGGAAATGCTTCGGATCCTTCACGTCGACGACAGCGAGAACGACCTCGAATTGATCAAGTTCCAGCTCACACGGCATGAAGAGGACCTCGAGATCGAGTGGGCCGAATCGGTCAAAGAAGCGCTGAAGAAACTGGAAACGCAAGAATTCGATTGCATCCTCAGCGGCTTCCAGATGCCCGGCGCCAACGGCCTCGATCTGCTCAAAGCGGTTCGCGACTCCGGCCTCTCGATCCCGTTTATCTTCCTCACCGGCCAGGGTAACGAAGAGATCGCTTCCGAGGCTATGCGAGCCGGCGCCGACGACTACTACACCAAGGATGCCGGTTTCGCCCACTATCACCGCCTGCTCAACAGCATCAAGCGCGTCATCGAAGTGCACAACAGGCGCAGCAGGGAAGAGCAGGCCCGGCAGGCTCTGCACGAGAGCGAGGAAAAGTATCGCAACCTCGTCGAAAGAGCCAACGATCTGATCGTCATCATCCAGGACGGCTTGATCAAATTCGCCAACCCCAGGATGGCCGAATTGCTGGGATACTCTGTCGAGGAAACGCTCGAGACACCCTTCCAGAATTACATCTGGCCGGATGAGGTCGAGAAATTGGTCGACCGCCATAAACGCCGGATGGCCGGGGAGGCGATCCCCAGCATCTCCGAGTCGGCCCTGCTGCACAAGAACGGTCAGCGTGTCGACGTAGAGATCAATGCCAACAGAATTGACTACGGCGGCGCCGCAGCCTCCCTCGTCTTCATCCGCGATATCAAGGAGCGCAAGACGGCCGAGCAGGAGTTGTGGCAATCGCAGAAGATGCTGCAGCTTGTCCTCGACGCCACTCCAGTGCGCCTGTTTTGGAAGGACAAGGAATCGACGTACCTCGGTTGCAACCAGCTGTTCGCGGAGGATGCCGGGCTCTCATCGCCGGACGAAATCATTGGCAAGACCGATTACGATCTCGTCTGGCGGGAGCAAGCCGAGGTGTATCGTTCCTACGACCGGGAGGTGATCAGCAGTGGCAAGCCGAAGCTCAATTACGAGGAGCTGCAAACGCACATCGAAGGCTCCAAGATAGTCCTCAGAACAAGCAAGATCCCCCTGACCGAGCCGGACGGCTCGATACTGGGCATGCTGGGAGTCTACGAAGACATCACCGACAGCCGGAGAGCCGGCGAAGCCTTGCGTCTGAGCGAGGAGCGCCTCTCCCTCGCCTTTGAGGCTGCCACCGACGGCCTCTGGGACTGGAACGCCGCCACCGACGAGACCTACTTCAGCCCACGCTACTACACCATGCTCGGCTACGAACCAGGCGAGTTCTCCGCCGACCAGGAGAGCTGGATCTCGCTGATTCATCCCGACGACAAGGACCGCGCCGTCAGTCAAACCGAAGGGATCGCAAAAGGAGAGATTGACGCCTTCGAAGAAGTGTTTCGCCTTAAGACCAAGTCCGGCGAGTGGCGCTGGGTTCTCTCCCGGGGGAAGGTGGCCCAGCGGGACGAGCAGGGCAATCCCCTGCGCATCATCGGCACGCACACCGACATCACCGACAGGAGGTCGATTGAGGAAGCGCTGCGTCAAAGCAAAGAGCGCCTCGCTCTCGCCCTGGATGCCGCCACCGACGGCCTCTGGGATTGGGATGTGCCGACGGGCAAAGGCTACTTCAGCCCGCGCTACTACACCATGCTTGGCTATCAACCGGGCGACTTCCCGGCCAGCCTCGACAACTGGGCGGCTCTCCTTCACCCGGACGATAAGCAGTTTGCCCTCGGTTTGGTCGATGGATTGACACAGGGTGAACTCGATTCCTTCGACGGCGAATTCCGCATGAAGGCCAAATCGGGCGAGTGGCGATGGATCCTCTCGCGAGGAAAGGTGGTCGAGCGCGATGCGAGTGGAAAGCCCCTGCGAATCGTCGGCACGCATGTCGATGTCACCAAGCGCAGGGAAGCCGAAAGCAAGCTTGCCGAATCGGAGCAGAAGTACAAGGCCATTGTCGAGGCCAGCATCGACGGGATACTGATCGGCGACGCCCGGAGCGGGAAACTCAACTTTGCCAACCGTGCCGCCTGCGAGATGCTGGGATACAGCGAGGCAGAGTTGCTCGGCATGAAAATGCTCGACATTCACCCCAAACACTACCGCAAGCAGGCATCGGAGGGATTCACATCAGCGGCAGGAAGCGGCCTGAACCTGGTTGAGAAAGCACCCATTGAACGCAAGGACGGCTCGACTCTCCATGTCGATATCGCGACGAATACCGCCAATATCGGCGGCCGCACATTCATCGTCGGCTTCCTGAGCGACGTTACCGCCCAGAAGCAAAATGAAGAGATTCTCAGGGACATTGAGCGCGAGCGCACGGTCATCCTCGACAACATGATCGAGCACGTCGTGCTCCACGACACCGAGATGCACATCGTCTGGGCCAACAAGACGGCCTGCAATTCCGTCCACTCGAGCCTCGAAGCGCTGGTCGGGCGCCATTGCTACCAAATCTGGCGGGAGCGGGAAGTCCCGTGCGACCGCTGCCCCGTCAGCATGACGCTGAAAACCGGCGAGAATCATAGCGAAGAAATCGACTCGCCCGACGGCCGCACCTGGCGCATCCAGGCGAGCCCCGTCAAGGATGAGGACGGCAACATGGTCGGCGCCGTCGAGACCTCGATCGAGATCACTGAGCGCCGCCGGGCGGAGAAAGCACTTCAGGAGAGCGTCGCGCAGCTACGATCGATCTTCGAAGCCGCCGAGAACATCTCCTTCATCCTCACCGACCTCGACGCGCAGGAACCGCACATCATCGAGTTCAGCCCGGGATCCGAACGTATCTACGGCTACAGCCGC
>DATKUA010000081.1:0-24595 GCA_035530855.1 Acidobacteriota bacterium
CAGCTCGGTCATTACGATCAGGATGTTCCCGCTCAGCGGATCGGTCGCCACCCTGGCGGTTGTCGCAATGTTGTTGACCTTCGTGCTTACCCTTAGCGTCTGATCCGCCGAGGCTGCGGTGCAGTTGCAGAGGCAAAAGATCAAAGCCAGAGAAATCGCCAATCGCAGAATGCGCATAATCTTCTCCCAAGTGTCGATTCATGCTTTCTAATTGATACTTATTCTCAATATAGCGGCGAAAACAAGCGCTGTCAACAGGTCTCCCCGATATTTATAATTACTTCATCGTTGAGTGGATTATTAGAAGCGCACCTTGGCGGAGGTGGCACAGCATCCGCAATGACCCGGCAAAGGGCCGTTACTTCGGCTGGAATTCAGAAACTGCCCCTTTTTTCCGATTATGCGTCAGGGCGACAGGGGATTACGTCCTATTTGTCTTTATCGAAAAATTCTTTATACGGGTCGTCGGGATTTATATTCTCGTCGGTCCCGCCGGCGGGTGAATCCTTCCGGTCAAATTCTTCCTTGCTCTCTTCCCCGCCGTCATCGTTGTCATCCCCACCGTCATCGTTGTCATCCCCACCGTCATCGTTGTCATCCCCACCATCATCGTCGTCATCATCATCATCGTCGTCTTCATCGACTTCATCCAACTCTTCCTCGTCCTCATCGGAATCCCAGCGGCCCACCTTCGGGCCCCAGAGGGCCGACACCACGACGCCCACCCAGTAGAGGGCGATCATCGGCAGCGAGAAGATGGCAAGGTTGACCGGGTCGCCGGTGGGGGTGACGATCGCGGCGACGATGACGATCAGCAGCACGGCATAGCGGAAGTTTCGTATCAACCAGCGCGGCGTGGCGATGCCGAGCTTCGACAGCAGGAAGATCACCATCGGTATCTCGAAGACGATGCCCAGCCCGAGCATCATCGTCACCAGGAAGTCCATGTACTTGTTGATCGTGATCAGCTGGACGAATCCGCTACCGAAGCTCATCAGGAACGAGCCGGCGAAGGGCACGGCGATGTAATAGCCGAAGACCAGGCCGAGGGCGAAAAAGAACGTCGTGAAAAAAATGAACGGCACGGCGATCTTCTTCTCCCGCCGGTAGAGGCCCGGCGCCACGAAGGCCCAGATCTGGAACATCAGGAAGGGGAAGCTGATTGCGATGCCGGTGAGGAAGGCGATCTTAACCTTGAGAAAGAAGGCCTCGCCGACCGCCGTCTGCATCAGCTTCGCGTCCTTGGCGACCAGCAGGTCGCGGATCTGTCCCTCCAAAACCTTGCTCTGTTCGCGCAGATGGCGGTTGATCAGCCGGCGGAATTCCTGGAACTGCTCGTTGTCCTTCAGCCCCTCGGGCAGCGGCGGCAGGCGCTCGAATTTTAGCGAGAGATCCTTGGCTTTCTTGGTCGTGTCGAGGCTCTTCTCCTGGGCGTCGGCGAGCATCCGGCGGGCCGGCCCCTCCAGGACCGTCCAGACCGGATCGACGAACGACCAGCTCACGACCACCGCCAGCAGCAGAACAAGAACTATTTTGTAGATGCGGCTACGCAGCTCCTCCAGGTGCTGGAGGAAGCTCATGCGCGGGAAGCGCTCCGACTCCTCGTCGAGCTCTTCCCAATCGTCGTCCGAGTCGTCGTCATCCGTATCGGACTCGGGGAGTTCTTCCCGTTCTTTGTCCTTCGCGCTCATTTAGTAGTTTGAACCCGTTACCGCGCTCTGTACGCCAAGGCGGCCGGGCTCTGAGCCCGGCTGCTCCAATCGCTCCATCCCGACCGGCGCCACTCTATCCCGCCTGCGATTCGCTGCCGCCGGATTCCGTCTTGGGCGCGGCGGCTTCCTTCTCGCTCTTGGACTTCTGTCTCTTGCGGCGCTTCGTCTCGGTCTCCTTGCGCTCCTCCTCATCGATCTCGAATTCGACGGCCTGCTTCAGTTCCGACGCTTCACGCTTGAACTCGCGCAGCGCCTTGCCAATGGAGCGTCCCAGCTTGGGCAAACCCTTGGGGCCCACCACCAGCAAGGCGATGATCAGGATTATCGTTAATTCCATCCAGCCTATGGGACCGATCATTGATGCGCCTCTCGTGTTCGCCTGACCCGGCAATGATACGTTTCGTTACGCAAACAGGTCAAGGCGTGCACTTGTAACCAATTGCGTGCAAAGTTGCAACAGCAAATGAGTACCTGCGCCGATAAATCGTCACTCGATTACCGGTTTGTATTGCGGCCGCAATCGGCTCACGTTATAATCGCCACCCCGCGTAATTAGTTAGATCTTTACCCAGGAGGTTTTCACCATGATTCATAAGCGACTCTTCATACCCGGCCCCGTGGAGGTCCGCCCGGAGATGCTGCTCGCTCTCGCCCGGCCTCAGTACGGCCACCGCACCCAGGAGTGGAAGGACACGTATAAAGGGATCTGCGAAAAGCTGCAGAAAGTGCTGAAAACGCAGCAGACCGTCATGCTCTACACCTCGTCGTCGTCGGGCGCGTGGGAGACGGCGGTGCGCCAGGGATCGCTGAAAAAGATCCTCTGCACCACCTGCGGTGCCTTCAGCGAACGCTGGCAGCAAACCGCCGAGCTCAACGGCATCCCCCACGACACCCTCGCCTTCGACTGGGGCAAAGGCGTCAAGACCGCCGAGATTGACAAGGCGTTGGCTACGGGCCAGTACGACGCCGTCACCTACGTCATGAACGAGACGTCGACCGGCATCCGTAACCCGATCGAGGAAGTCTGTGCGCTGCTGAAATCCAAGTACCCCGACGTGTTCATCATGGTCGACGCAGTCAGCGCGATGGCGGGCGAGGACATCCCCGTCGACGACCTCGGCATCGACATGATCTTCGCCGGACTGCAGAAGTGCTTCGGCCTGCCCGCCGGCCTCACCGTGGTGATGATCAGCGACCGCTTCTTCGAACGCGCCAAGGAAATCAAGACACCCGGCTTCTACTTCAACGCGCTCAAGCTCAAGGGCAACCACGACAAGCACCAGACGCTGACCACGCCGTCGATCCCCCAGGCCTTCGCGCTCGACGCGCAGCTCGACGACATGTTCGTCGAGGGCCTCGAGAACCGCTACAAGCGGCACGCCGAAATGGCGGCGATCGTCCAGGCATGGGCGAAAGAGCACTTCGCAATGTTCTCCGAGGAAGGCTATTACTCCAAGACCGTCTCCTGCATCGATAACACCAAGGGCGTCAGCATCGCCGACCTCAACAAGGAGCTCGCCAAGCACAACGCGATGATCAGCAACGGCTACGGCAAGCTCAAGGAAACTTGCTTCCGCATCGCCCACATGGCCGACACCCAGATCTGGGAGATTCTCGGCATCCTGGCGTTGATCGAGCGCGTCCTCGGCTTCAAGAAGTGGGTGTGATCCTGATCCGATAACGGAGAATTGAATTCCCTTGCGTCGGCGCCCCGGCGGAGGGAAGGAGGAAATAGAATGAGCTGCAAAATTCTGCTTTGTGACCCGATCCCCGACACGGTCAAGAACCGCCTGGAGGCGGCCGGTCATCATGTCGACGTCAAGCACGGCATGAGCCCCGAAGAGCTGGCCGAAGTGATCGCCCCCTACGCCGGTGTCGTGGTTCGCAGCGCCACCAAGGTGCGCCAGGTCGCGATAGACAAGGCTGAAAACCTCAAGGTTATCGTTCGCGGCGGCGTGGGCATCGACAACATCGACCACGAATACGCCCGCAGCAAGGGCATCAGCGTGCGCAACACTCCCACCGCCACCTCTAACTCGGTCGCCGAGCTGGCGATGGGCCACATGTTCTCGCTCGCCCGCCACATCCCCGAAGGCACCATGACGCTGAGGAACGGCGAGTGGGCCAAGAAACAGCTCAAGGGCACCGAGCTGCTCGGCAAGACGCTTGGTCTCATCGGCATCGGCCGCATCGGCGCCGAGCTGGCCAAGAAGGCGCTCGCCCTCGGCATGGACGTCATCGCCTACGACCTCTACGTCACCGAGAGCCCGGTCGAAGGCGTCAAGCTCGTCAGCCAGGACGAGGTCCTCGCCAACGCCGACTACATCAGCCTCCACATCCCCTTCGACAAGGAGAAGGGCGCCGCCGTCGGCACGGCCGAATTCGCCAAGATGAAGGACGGCGTCTACCTGGTCAACTGCGCCCGCGGCGGCGTGGTCGACGAGGACGCCATGCTCGCCGCGCTCGACAACGGCAAGCTGGCCGGCGCCGGAATCGACGTCTTCATCGGCGAGCCGACTCCGCGCCCCGACGTCGTCGGCCACCCCAAGGTCTTCTGCACGCCCCACGTCGGCGCCAGCACGGCCGAGGGGCAGGACCGCGTCGCCGACCTCGTCGTCGAAGTCCTGCTGGAGGAGCTCGGCTGAGAAACGACAACCACCTCACTGCCGGACAGTCGTGGCGGTGAGTAGTTGAATCTGCGGGCGGGTGCTGCGGGGCGCCCGCCCGTTCTCGTTATCGCAGGAGTCGGAACATTGGAAGGTTTGCTCAATTCGATTGACGCCTTCGACAGGGCGGTCGTCGACTGGATTCAGGCCAACCTCCAGTGGGATTGGCTCACCGCGGCGATGAACATCGTCACCGACAAGGTCTACTGGTACCTGCCCCTCGCCGCCCTGCTCATCTTCTTCATCGTCAAGGGCGGGCGACTGCGCGCCGCGGCAATCCTGTTCCTACCGTTGATCTTGCTCTCCGATGCAGGCACCGCCAGGCTGCTCAAGCCCCTCTTCGGCCGCCCCCGGCCCCTCGGCCACGCCGGGCTCTCCCTGCCCTCGGTGCACGCCGCCAACGCCTTCGCCATCGCCACGCTGCTGTCCCACTTCGTCCGCAGACTGCCCTTCAGCATCTTCGCCTTTGTCGTCGCCGCGCTCGTGGCCTACAGCCGCGTCCACATCGGCGTCCACTACCCCACCGACGTCGTAGCCGGCACCGCCGTCGGCATCGCCGACGCGATTATCATTATCGTGATCTATCTGATCTTCCGCGCCCGCCTCGAACGCACCGTGCCCTGGCTCTTCCCGCCGGAGAAGACGTCTGAGTGAATTGAAGTCAAAGATGGTTGGATTCCGTCTCCAAGGATTTCGCTACGCCTACCCGGATTCTCATCTTCGCGATAAAAGGGGGACTCAACGCTGACAGGAATGTCAGTGCTTCTCATTCCCCTCCTTCTCGCGCTGTTTATCCACTTCCTGATGATATTTGACCGCCTCCATACGATATTGGCGAGCGCCTTCCAGCAATTCATCGTTGTACACCACGGTGATCACCACTACGTTTCCATCGCGCACGTCCTCGCTCCGGTATTTATTGATCAGATCGTGGAACGGCTTTATGTAAGGCGGATTGCCTATGAATCTGACTTCCCTGAAAGGATCCTTGTGATTCTCCGCGGCATACTCCTCATCCGTGTAAACCAGATACTGCCGCCAGGTAATGGCATCGTCGACAAGATATGTCGAGATCGTGAAATCCAGACCATGTTCGAGCTTGCTCTCCAGCCAGGAGAGAGTTGCCTCGGAACCGCCCTGATTCCGCAGCCGCTCCAGGCGGATCCTATTCGTAGTCATATGGAAGTTGATAAACCACGTATCTCCGAGATCGGCAAAGAAATCCGTTATGTCGACGTAATTCTCGCCGTCCAGGATGTTCGGACCCTGGAATGTCCCGGCCGATATCATCGCCTTCACCAGGCGTAATTCGTCGGCGACAAGGAATTCCTGGGTCGGCGTTGCAAAACCGAAAAGTTCCTGCCCGGAATCCTGCGAACGATACTTGTAGACCTGCCTCCCATCGATTAGCACGCCAAGCGGATCAATCTGGCCCAAATCGCTCGCCCTCGTGACCAGCGAATCCAGCTCGTCGAAACGGAACACCCAGAGCGAACCACCTACGTCGCTTATCGCCTCGATCTTCCCTTCTATTTCTAGTTCCTTAGGGGCATCGGCCTTATAGAATTTTAATTTCCTTAACTTCGCACCTGTCGCCGAGTTAAAGCCATCCTGCAGCAAGGGCGGTAAGTATCCCGGAAAAGTACTCGGCCTCGACTCCTCAATATATTTCTTGTATAGCCCGTACGCCTCGCGCCCCATCAGTCCCGCCCTGTCCTCATGAAGAATGTAGGAATAGTGCCCCATCGGGAACCAGAGCAAAATCTCCTCGGCACTCTGTGATTCTTCCTGGGCGCAGAGCAACCCTCCAAGTGGATAAAGAAGAAAAACACACAGCACGGTGCTTCTGAGAATACTCATGCCATCACCCGCTTTGTATTTTAAATCAAGCACAAGCGAAAAGAGGGCGTTCCCGAAGAATGTGGCTGTTCTGAGGCTCTCATAATACTAAACGCATGAGAATCAGGAATTGGCAATTATTTTATCTATAGGCGTTCAAGCCGTTTATTTACAAGAGTTTAGTCGATTGAAATTTTTAAATTGTAGGAGTTCTTCCGGTCCGGGGGCCTGCTGAAGCCGGGCAGATTTCAATCTAGGATTTAAAGCCGGACGGCCAGGAACATTACGAGAATTTCCCTAATGCCGTTCAGAAATCTCAGCTCACTCGCCCTTGGCCTGCGCCTTGCGCCGCAACAGCTCGGCGGCTTCGTCCATCAACTCCACGGCGCGGCGGATCTGCCCGTCGACCGGGAGGAAAGCCCGGAAACCGGCCTCGTTGCCTGCGATCCTGCTGACCACCTCCAGGGTGATCCGCGAGGCGAGGAAATCCTTGTCCTTCTCCCACTGACCCTCGTCGAAATTCACTTCCCTCGTCTGCACGAAAGCGCGGAAATCCTCGATTACCTCGGCGCCCGCCCTGAAGCTCTCGTCGGTACCGGGGTGCTGGCCGAGCCAGCGGGTGACGTAATCGAAGATCACGCCGGTAAGGAAGATCTGCTGCGACAGCGTCGTCAACTCCTCCTCTTCCACCACCTCGTCGGGCTGGAGGCCGTTGCCGCCGTAAACCACGCGCCCCAGGTCGGTGTGCGCCATCTGCATCGGCTCCTCCCGCCCGTTGGCGTCGGGAGCGTAGTACTCGTCGAAGCTGCCGGGAGTGTAGGCGCGCTGGATCAGGCGCCCCGAGGGGGTGTAGTAGCGCGCCGTGGTGAGGGCGATGGCCGCCCCGTGGCTCAACGGCAGCACCGTCTGCACCAGCCCCTTGCCCCAGCTGTTCTCGCCGACCAGCAGCGCCCTGTCGTGGTCCTGCATTGCGCCGGCGACGATTTCCGACGCCGAGGCCGAGCCGCGGTTGATCAGCACCACGATCGGCCCCTGCCAGCACGAGTCCCCGGTATCGGCCTCGTAATCCACCCGCGAGGCTTCCATGGCGCCCTGCGTGTAGAGGATCAGGCCCTCGTTGAGGAAGCAATTGGCCACCGCCACCGCCTGATCGAGGTCGCCGCCCGGGTTGCCGCGCAGGTCGAACACCAGCCCGGTCATGCCCTGCTTCTTGAGCTGAGCGACGGCTTCCTTGACCTCGTCGCCCGAGGTGCGGGAGAAGCGTGTGAGGCGGACGTAGCCTGTAGCATCATTAAGCATCAGCGCGTAAGGGACGGTCTTGAGCGAGATTTTTTCGCGCTTGATCACGATGTCCAACGGCTCGGGAAGGCCCTCGCGCATGATCGTCACCGTGACCTCGGTGCCCTCGGAGCCGCGCAGCTTGCGCGCGTTGTAATCGAGATCATGGCCGGAGGTCGCCTCGCCGTCGATCGCGTTAATCAGGTCGCCGGTGCGGATGCCCTGCCGCGAGGCCGGGCCGCCCTCCATCGGCGAGATCACGGTCATCTCGTTGGCGCGGATGCCGACGGTCAGGCCGACGCCGTAATACTCGCCTTCCTGCTCCATCATCAACTGCCTGAGCTGGGAGGGGGGGAAGTAGTTGCTGTGGGGATCGAGCCGGCTCAGCATGCCGCGGATCGCCGCCTCGACCACCTCGCCGGCGTCGATTTCCTCAATGTAGTTGTCGCGAATCACCTCGAGCAGGCGTGCCACCCTGTCGAGGCCGCTCAGCGCTTCGCTGTCGTCGCGCTCCTGGGCATATATCCCCTGGGCAAGCGCGGTAACCACCAAGAGCACGGCCAGCAGTTGCGCGAAACTCCGTCCGACGTTGAACCTCATCATGTGCTCCTCTCACCCACCGGGTCCCCAAGCCCGGCGCGGCAAATCCTGTAGATTGTGTACTCCAATAAGTAGCGTTCGTCCACTCCCGCCGATTTTATCGAGTTCTCCAGCTCGAAGAGAAGGCGGTGGATGCGGTGCAATTCTGTCGTCGAGAACATCCTTGCCTGCCTGAAAACCCGGTCGCGCCAACGGCCGAGGCCCGCAATTTCCGCAACTTTGTCATGAGGTAATTTGCGATCGAGCAGATCGCGAACCGTCAGCAGTTGCCGGAACTGCATCTGCAGGCTGAAGCTGATCTGCAGCGGATGCTTGCCCTCGTCCAGCAGCCGCCCGAGCGAGTTGAAGGCCGCATCGGCGTCGCGCGCCCCGATCGCGTTGGTCACCTCCCAGATCGCGTGATCCCGCGCCATGTTCAGGCTCTTCTCCAGATCCTCGTAATCGATCTGCTTGCGCCCGCCGCAATAGAGCATCACCTTGTCCAGCGCGTTGCGGATCATCAACAGGTTCGAACCGAAGAGCTCCTCAATCAGCGTGGTCGCCGACGGCGGCAGCGAATAGCCTCTCTCCCGAGCGTAAGAGGCGATCCAGCCGCGCAGATCATTGCCGCGCAGGGGATCGCACTCGATGATCTCGATCCCCTCCTTCTTCAACTTCAGCAACGCGTGCCGCTTGTCGAGGGAATCGGCCTCGAAGATCAGCGTCAGGTCCGGGTTCGGCGACTTGAGACATTGCTCGAGGGCCGAAAGTTCTGGGCTTTTTGCAGGAACCTTAAGCGCTCCGGCGTGCCTGACCACCAGCACCCTGTGGCCCGCCAGCAGCGAGCCCATGGAAGCCTTATCGAGGATCTCGAATATCCCGGCTTCCTCAGCATCAATCCGTTCCAAGCCCGCGTCGCTCTCCCCTTCCGCCAACAGCAGCTTGGCCGCGCGGGCTACAACGCGATTCTTGAGGTGAGTTTCCACACCAAGGAGTAATAGTACGCGTGGAATTTTTTCCGCTGATGCGGATTTGAGAAATACTGTTGCCTGCATGGCGCTTAGAAGCCGGTCAGGATCGTGCTGACCACGCTCTTGGCGAAGTCCTCGGCAGCCCGCTGGACAGACGCCGACTCCTGCGACACGAAGTCGGCCCCCTCCTCGCTAAGCTGATACTCGCTCTGGAAGCGGAAGCCGTCCTGCTTCCAGATCACCTTGTCCTGCTGCAGGTCCCGGAAGATGATGTTGGCGGTGATGTAGATCAGGTAGGAGGTCGCCATGCCCTCCTCGTCGATCGCCCGGGGGAGGTAGCGGTAGGAGGTGATCTCGCCGCTCAACACCGCATCGACGCCGGAGGTCTCGGCGCTGAGCCGGAAATCGCCGCGAGTGAGAAATTCCGAGTAGATTTCGCCGGTGATGATTTCTTCAAGGCCCGGAGTGGTGGTCAGGTTCCTGAAGGTGGGCACGCCGATCTTGAGAATGTGGGGCGGCAGGAAGCTGCCGCGTCCCTCCAGCGAGTAGCCGCAGGCCGAGAGCAGAACGGTTGGCACAAGCAGGGCCAAAGCCAGTAGTACGCGTATTGTTTTCATCACCGGCAATATACCAAATGCAGGGGAAATAAACCACAGAATTCAAAGCATTCCGCGTTGATTCATGCCTTTGAGAACCATCTCGACGATCTCCGGCGGAGAGAAGCGGCTGTTGTTGACCACGAGGTCAAACTCCTCGCGGCCGCCGATTTTATGCTCGAAATGGTACTTGAAGAACTCTTCGCGCACTTTGTCCATCGACTTGAGATGTTTCAACGCCGCCGCAGCATCGGTGAACTCATGGTCCACGAGGATACGCGAGCAACGCCATTCGATCGGCGCCACAATCTGCAGGTGGAACCCGCCGTCCATCTCGGCGCAGAGATGGAATCCGCCGCGCCCGATGATCACCGCGTAGCCGTGCCAGGCGAGGCTCTTGATCACCCGCGCCGTCCTGATGAAGATCTTGTCGCGCGAAGGCAGCTTCAAAACCATGTCGCGCAGGAATTCCTCGAAGGCGGTGCGGTGCTCCGAGGTCATCGATCTCACAATCCTGTCGGAAATCTTCTCGTCGTGGGCCACAAGCTCCACAAGGCTGCGGTCGTAGACATCCCACAGACGATCGGGCCCCGAGCGCTCGTTCAGCTTCGCCACGAGACCGCTGGCCACCTCGAAGGCGTCGCAACCGTAGAATCGCGAGATGGTCACGAACGGCCGCACCTTCTTACGCTCGCTCGGATAGTGAAACCTGCGGACGGCGTCGACCACCCTGGCTATGCGGTCGTCCACTTCCTTGGTCACCCAATTCTTCAAGATCGGACTCCGAAATTAATACATGTGACGGATAATAGCTCTGCTAAAAATTTAATTTACCGAGGTCTTATAAGCAAGCCGTCCATTTGACCTCTCTAAGCAAGACACCCCCCGAGGGCCGCACTGTCTTCATTGCGCAATTAGCTGGTGTAACATAGAATTTATCTGTCTATTAGGGGGAGGAATCATGACGACCATACGAAAAACACTTACCATACTTATCGTACTGTGCGTGCCCGCGGCTCTCTGCTTTGCCGAGGAGATCATCGCCATCCGCGGCGGCACGATACTCACCGTCACAAACGGCACCATCGAGAACGGCACGGTGCTGATACGTGACGGTAAGATCACCGCGATTGGAGCCGACATCGCGATACCTGCCGGCGCCGAGATCATCGATGTCACGGGCAAGTTCGTGATGCCCGGGATCATCGACTCCCACAGCCACATCGCTCTCAGTGGCGACATCAACGAAGCCACCTCGCCCACCACGGCCCAGATCCGCATGGTAGATGTGATCGAGCCTGATTCCTACTCGATTTACCTCGCCCTTGCCGGCGGCGTCACCGCCGCCAAGCTGATGCACGGCTCGGCCAACGTCATTGGCGGCCTCAACGCCACGGTCAAGCTGAAGTACCGCGGCAAAGTCGAGGACATGCTCATCCCCGGTGTGCGCCAGCAACTGAAGATGGCTCTGGGTGAAAATCCCAAACGCGTTTACGGCGACAGGGGTCGTTTACCTTCGACCCGCATGGGCATCTTCGCCCTTCTGCGACAGAAACTCCTCGACGCCCAACATTACAAAGCCGGCTGGGAGGCCTACCGCAAGAAGCTGGAAGAGGGCAAGGAGGCCGCGCAGCCCAAGCGAGATCTCGAACTCGACATGCTGGTCGACCTGCTCGATCACAAGATCACGATCGACTGCCACTGCTACGTCCACCAGGAAATCGTCGCCCTGCTGAAAATCGCCGACGAGTTCGACCTGCCGCTACTCTGCCTCAGCCACGCCTTCGGTGCCTACAAGGTCCGCGACGAGATCGCAAAACGCGGAGTCAGCGTCCTGACCCACACCGACTGGTGGGGCTACAAATGGGAGGCCTTTGACGCCATCCCTTACGCACCCGGCATGCTTTTGCGCGAGGGAATCAACGTGACTATCTGTAGCGACAGCGGCGATGTCATGCGCCGCCTCTTTCGCGAGGCTGCAAAGGTGGTCCGCTATTGCGGCATCAGCGACGACCAGGCGCTCGCGCTGATTACCATCAATGCCGCAAAAGCGCTCGAAATCGACGACCGCTGCGGCTCGCTCGAAGTCGGCAAGGACGGCGACGTCGCGATCTTCGACCGCCACCCGCTCGACGGGCTCACCAAATGCGTTATGACATTGATCGAGGGGAAGGTGATGTTCGATATCAACGCGCCCAAGACGGCCCTGGACCGCTGAGGAGACCCGAAATGACTAGAAAAGCGATTTTCCTGACCGCTGTAATCGCAGTACTGGTGGTCTCCACGGTAAATGCGGAGACGATCGCGATCATCAATGGCAACATTGTTGTCGGCAACGGCACGGTGATCGAAAACGGAACACTGCTGATCGAGGACGGCCTGATCAAGGCGGTTGGGGCCAATGTCGAAGTACCCGACGGCGCCACTCTCATCGACGCCGGAGGTATGCGCGTCCTGCCCGGCTTCATCGATCCATGCACCACCGTGGGAATGGTTGAGGTTCGCGCCGCTCAAATGACGGACGACACCAACGAGGCCACGCTGACGGCCACACCACACATGCGCGCCGGCGACGCGATCAATCCCGATTCCTCGGTCATCCCCGTGACCCGCAACGCAGGCATAACGACCGTGCTGGTCGTGCCCGGCAACTCGAATCCGATCAACGGCCAGGCGGCGGTTATCAACCTCTGCGGCCGGACAGTCGACGAGATGCTGCTCGCCGACGGCGTCGCGCAGGTCTTCAACCTCACACAGCGAGCCCAGAGACGCGACAGCTATCCGTCGACGCGCATGGGCGTGTTCGCCTTTGTCCGCCAAACCCTTTACGACGCCCGGAGCTATGCTGAGCAGTCCGCCAAGCCAGCCTCCTCGGAGGACGAAGAAGGCCAAAGCGGCGAGGAGCGGAAACAGCCCCGCAAGCGCGACCTGGCGATGGAAGCGCTGATTCCCGTCCTCAAAGGCGATGTTCCCGTGATCGCCGAGGCGAGGACGATTCAAGAGATCCGCGCCGCGCTCGCCATCGCCAAGGAATTCAACCTCAGGATGATCCTGCTGAATTCAGCTCACGCATACAAAATGCTCGATGAAATCAAACAAAGCGGATACCCGGTTCTCCTCGGAACCACATTCAGCGTCCCCGGCGATACCGAGCCCTACGATTGCTATTATTCGCTGGCCGCCAAAATTCACGAGGCCGGCATCCCGTTCGCCTTCACAACCGGCTCGGCCCACAGCGTCCGCAACCTGGCTGAGCACGCCTCGATGGCGGTCGCATACGGACTGCCTCCGGCCGCCGCGCTCGAGGCGTTGACCATCCGCCCGGCGGAGATCCTCGGCATCGCCGACAAGGTCGGGACTTTGGAGCCCGGCAAAATCGCCAATGTAGCGATCTTCGACGGCTGCCCGTTGCAGATCAAGAGCAAGGTGGTCAGGCTGATCATCAATGGCAAGGATATCCCGCTCGTCAGCCGCCAGGAGATGCTGAGAGATAAATTCGAGGATATCGAAAAATGAGATCATTAATCAGGTTGGGTGCTGCAGCGCTGTTTGCCGCGGCCTTGATTCTCCTGCCCGCATGCGCCGCCAGGAGGCCGGTCGAACAGCAAACGCAATATGAGTTCGACCTGCTGATCGTCAACGGCACGGTGGTGGACGGCTCCGGAGGCGCGCCCGAGCGGATCGATGTCGGCATCAAAGGCGATACTATCGCCGCCGTCGATATTCTCGAGGGCAGGACGGCCCGCCGCATCATTGACGCGGCCGGACTCTACGTTATGCCGGGTATTATCGACGTGCACAGCCACGCCGATTACGAACTGGTCGAGATGCCCGACGCACCCAACCTGATCCGCCAGGGGATAACCACTCTGGTGACCGGCAACTGCGGCGGCTCGGAGTTCCCGGTCGGAGAATATCTCGCGAAGCTCGAGCACAACGGCATCGCGCCCAACGTCGCCCTCCTCGTAGGCCACAACACGATCCGCAGCAGGGTGATGGGCATGGAAGCCCGCAAGGCTACCGCTGCTGAGATTGAAGAGATGAAAAAACTCGTGCGGGCGGGTATGGAAGAGGGCGCCGTCGGCCTCTCCACCGGTCTCAAGTACACACCCGGCACCTGGGCCGACACCGATGAAGTGGTCGAGCTTTCCAAGGTTGCCGCCGAATACAAGGGGCTCTACACCACCCACATGCGCGACGAGGGGCGCGGAGTGCTCGATTCCGTCCGCGAGACCATCGAGATCGGCCGCCGCGCCGGACTGCCGGTGCAGATCTCTCATCACAAGATCGCCAGCCGCGACCTCTGGGGCGCCAGCACGCAGACGCTCGAACTGGTCAACCAGGCTGTCAAAGAGGGCGTAACGGTCTACCTCGACCAGTACCCCTACCCCGCCACGAGCACCGGCCTGACGGTCCTCTTCCCGCCCTGGTGCCTCGCCAGGGGCCGGGAAGAACTCAATGCCCGGCTGAACGATCCCGAGCAACGCAAAAAGATCGCCGAGGGGATCATCGACAACATCCTCCATGACCGCGGCGGCTCCGATCCCTCAAACATCCTCATCGCCCACTGCTCCGCACGGCCCGAGGCCGAAGGCAGGAACGTAGCCGAATTGCTGCAGGCCGAAGGGCGCAGCATCAGCCTCGAAGAGGCGGCCAAGATTATCATGGAAATCCAGGCGGAAGGCGGCGCCCAGGCGATTTACCGCTGCCTCGCCGATGAGGACATCGAGCGCATTATGCGCCACCCGCTCACCATGATCGCCACCGACAGCCACATCTGCCAGTACGGCGTCGGCGTCCCCCATCCACGCAACTACGGTACCTTCCCGCGTGTCCTCGGTCTCTACGCCAGAGACAAGGGTGTCCTCTCCCTGCCCGAGGCCGTGAAAAAGATGACCTCGATCCCGGCCCAGGCGTTCTTCCTCTTCGGACGGGGAATAATCACACCCACCTTCAAAGCCGATATCGTCATCTTCAATCCCGACACGGTCTCCGATATCGCCACCTGGACCGAGCCGCACCAGTACCCCATCGGCATAGACTATGTCATCGTCAACGGAACGGTCGTCGTGGATGACGGCAAGCAACTCGATGCCCGCCCCGGAGAGGTCCTGCGCCACGAAGCGTTCAAGAGAAAGTGAGGGGAGCTTGATGAAGAAGTGCAAGATCGGCTCTGAAATCGCCGTCAATCTCAGGATCGACGGCATCGGAGAGGCAACCGTCATGCTCGACGATGTAGCCGCCAGGGCGGTCAGGATTACCGCCGAGGGCAAAGAGCACATCGAGCTCAATGGCAAGATAGTGTCGGCCGAAACCGACGGCACCGCAAAGAAAATCAAAATCATCCTTTGGACATTCGGCCTCGAGCCGGGGCGCTACCGCATCCTCGGCGTGCCCGTCGGCGGTGTCGGTGAGCGGATCGACATCGACCTCGAGGCGCGGTGCCGAGTGCTGGAGTTCGAGCTCTACTCCGAGCCGCGCCTGACCGACTGCGAAATAGGCGATATCGAGGCAAGCCTGGGAGACGAATGATGGAACGGCTGAAGATCAACGGCAGTATCCTCGAATTGGTCCAGGGCGACATTACCGCTCAGCGGGTCGATGCCATCGTCAACGCCGCTAACTCAGCGTTGGCCGGCGGAGGCGGCGTCGACGGCGCCATCCACCAGGCAGGCGGCCCGTCGATTATGGAAGAGTGCCGCCGTTTCGACGGCTGCCCCACCGGCTCGGCTGTGGTCACCGGCGCGGGCCATCTCAAGGCGAAAAACGTCATCCATGCCGTCGGCCCGATCTGGCGCGGCGGCGGCCGCGGCGAGCCGGAGTTGCTCGCGGGCGCCTACGCCGCGTGCATGAAGATCACCGCGGAGCTCGGCCACCGCTCGATCGCCTTCCCCTCGATCAGCACCGGCGCCTACGGCTACCCGGTCGAAGCGGCCGCGGAGATCGCACTCCGTACCGTCGCCGATCATCTGCGCGGAGAGACTTCCGTCGAGGTCGCGCGCTTTGTCCTCTTTGATTCATATACCCTCGCCGCCTATACCGACGCCATGGGCAAGCTGCATTCCTGACAAATGAGCGATTGCCGGGGCAAATTGACGTTAATTCTTGACTTATTTTTTATCTGGAATTAGATTCTAATTGGTGCCCACCGGCGGGCGAAACGGAATTTCGATCTGCCGGCTTGGGCGCTTTTTGGTGTACTCACAGACTTCAACTGCACCGTGCAACGAGCGACCGAAACACAACGGGAAGATTTCACTCATTGAATTGCAGCGGAACTGACTTCGAATCCCACCACACATCAGTTATCCGACAGGCCTTTTTCTCTCCACCGAAAGGGGGTGGTATCGGCTTTGAACGTCTGAGCAGCGGTGTCGACTCTAGTAACTAACAGCTTGGAGGTGCATTTTATGAGCGAGGAGAAGGAATGGAGAAAGCGCCTGACGCGCGCCGAGAACCAGGCTCTCGAGCCGGGCGTGCCGATCAGGGGCGAAATCCGCGGGAACATGACCCACATCAATATCCGTAGCCTTGCCAACGAATATAAACTTGGCAAGGCGTACGAACAAGTCAGAAACCTCGAGTTCCGTGCCGATAAGGAGGTCGAGCTTGAGGTATTCCCGCAGTACGTCAAGGCCCACCGCGCGCCGCGCGAGCGCCGGTTCACGGCAAGGACCGTGAGGCGGCCGGGCTACACCGCCGATGAGGGCTACCGCAACCGCAGGTCACGCTTGCACTACCCGAAGGGCAGGATGCTGGTCCTGGTGGACAAAGCCGTCTACAACGACGTGGCGGGCAGCATCGCTCAGTACGTCCTCGACGTCGGCAGGGACGGCTACTGGGCCACGATCCACGTCGTCGACGGCGGCAAGCCCGCCCATTACCGCAATTACATCAAGAGCAAGAATCCCGTCGGCGTATTCCTTGTCGGTGCGATTCCGGCTCCCTGGTACGAAATCGGCAGCGACCAGTTCCCCTGCGACCTCTACTACATGGACCTCAACGGCACCTGGAACGATCCTGACAGCGACGGCAAGTTTGAGGGACACATTGGCAACCTCGACCCGGAGATCTGGGTCGGACGGCTCTACACGCCGACCAAGAACGGCAACGACGCCAAGCTGATCACCGACTACTTCAAACGCAACCACAAGTTCCGCCTGGGACATCTCGGACACTCAATTTCGGCCATGGCTTACGTCGACGACGACTGGCAGGGCTTCGGCGACTGCGCCCTCGACCTGACATATCCCGCCTCCCAAATCACCACCTACACCACCCCGACGCAGACCGATGCCGACCTCTACAAGTCCGAAGTCAACTCGCTGAGGTCGTTCGTCCAGCTCTGCGCCCACTCACACGTCCACGCCCACGCTCTGCGGGTTGGCACGACCAACGAGTACATCAACTACCTCTTCTTCAAGGACACCAATCCGCCGAACGCCCACTTCTACAACCTCTTCTGCTGCGGCCCCGGCAGGTTCACCACTCAGGATTACCTCGCGGGCTGGTACATCTTCGACAAGGCCGGCGGCGGCACCAACCTGGGCCTGACGGCCATCGCCAGCGCCAAGTCGGGCTCGATGCTGATGTTTGAGGACTTCTATCGTCCGCTCGGTCGGGGCAAAACCATCGGCGAATCCTTCGTCGACTGGTGGCGCGCCCGCGGCCCCAGCCACGAGGCTTGGGAGCGCTACTGGTTCTACGGACTTGCCCTGCTCGGCGACCCGACGATGACCTGGTGGAAGGGCCTCGTGCCCACGCTGGAGCAGCCGCAGGAAAACGACGTCTTCGATTTCTACCCGAGGAAGATGGAGTTCAGGTGGGATCCGGTCAATATCTCCGGCGTCAAGTACACGCTCGAGATCGACGCCTTCCATGCCGTCAACGCCGGCAAGTGGGCTGAGGAGACAGGTCAGAGCTTCTTCGTCAAGCACAACCTCACCGGCAATACCTTCGACCACTACTTCGTTGGCGCTCAGCGAGGCCGTTGGCGCGTTCGGGCCAACGTCGGCGGCAAGCTCTGCTCCTGGTCGCCCTGGTCTTACTTCCGCTTCACGATCTGAGCGGAGCAGGGCCAGGCACCCGGCTCGGGCAACCGCTTGGGAAACAATCTTCAATCAACATCAGCAAGGAGGTAGCCATGTCAATGTCAGAGTTAAGTATCTGGATCAGAGACACCGCCGATCCATGCCTGCCTTACAAGAGCACGTCGCATAGCTGGATTGCCGTGATCTGGAGTTGTGGCATCAAACCGCTGGCCTTCGGCGATGTCAGGGACGGATTTTTTCCGCTCAATGTGCCGGGCGCGGCTCGCGGCAGGGTTCACGGGCAAGTTAAGGTTCCGCCGGGCTGCTACATCGTCTTCGCTTTCTCCCCGTGCAAGAACATCTTCACCGACATGACCTATGTTCAGGTCGGCTGCGGCGAGACCGCCTGCGTCAACCTGGTCACCAAACGCTTTTCATCCTGCACGTACCAACTCATCAAGACAATCGATATCGCCGCAGCCCTTGGCAAACACTACAAGCCGGGTTCCGAGGAAAAGGAAATCCCCCGGGAGTTGCTGGATCACGCCAAGAAAGCGCTGGAAAAACTTCTGGACTTCCTGCCCGACGATCCCGTGGTCAATGCACTGAAAACCACCGACAGGCATCTGGAGAAACTCGCGCAAGAGAAGGAATGAGTTGCAGGAGCGCTTGATCTGATTCCCTTGCAGGACTTCCCGCATCCGCCGACGGCGTTCCAGCGCCAACTTCGATCCGGACCGCCCTCGCCCCGGATACCGAAAAGGTTCCGGGGCGTAATCGCAATTACTGCCAAACCTCCAGGGGCTTGATTACGTTTAGGTATTAGCAGCCGTTTCGGGCACTGACCCACTTGTTGTTTTCGACTTGCCGGTGCGCGGGGGAGCCGGGGATCGATACTCTGAAGAGTCGAAAACCGGATTAGCCCTTGATATTTTTCCTTCAAAGTGTCATCTTTGTCACATGTGATACAAACCGCATATGATATAAATTGTGTAGGGTCCGGAAAATCAGACAGAGGAGAGGCAGATAAAAATGAACGAAAAACCGCTGATCAACCAACTGACTCGCCGTGAGCGGCAGATCATGGACATTGTCTACCAGATGGGCAAAGCCACGGCGGTCGATGTTGAAAACAATCTTCCGAATCCGCCCGGCAACGCCACGGTGCGAAAAATCCTGGGCAAGCTGGAGAACAAGGGCTTCCTCAAGCACGAGCGCGACGGCAAGCGCTTCGTCTACGCGCCCACAATCCCGGCTGACACGGCCCGCACGACGGCGATCGATCACCTCGTGGACACCTTCTTCAGGGGTTCGGCCGCCAGCGCGGTGGTGGCCTTGCTGGACCGCTCCAAGACCTCGCTCACGGAAGATGACACTGAGACGATCCTTAATCTTATCGAGGAAACTCGCAAAGAGGGCAGGTAGCCATGAATGCGACAGGGGTAATCGGGCCGGAAACGTTGGGAGTCATCAACATCCTGACCTTGATTTTCGACCTGGCGATCAAAAGCACTTTGCTGGTCTGCGCAGCCGGTTTGGTTGCGTTGCTGCTGCGAAGGAGGTCTTCGGCCACGACCATCGGCCTCCTCTGGACTTTCACGATTGCGGCTGTCGTGCTTCTGCCGGCCTTCATCATTGTTACGCCGCAGTTGAGTGTACCTTTAGTGCCTGACATCAGCACCTGGCTCCGATCGCAAGAAAGCGAATTCGCTGCGAGTGTCTTCGAGTCGGAAAAGCCGCCCGCATTCAACAGGTCCGAATCTGATTCACTGCGGTTTTCGGGCTCGGTGGCGGAAGACGGGCAGGGCGCCACGGCAGGCGCCTTCTTCATCCCCGAACTCCATTGGTCCGCCTGGATAGCCTTGGTCTGTCTTGCCGGCTCCGCACTCCTGCTGGTCTGGAGGCTTATCGGCAGGGGCGTTCTCTATTGGATCAGGCGCAAGGCCGTCCCCTTGGGCAACGCTCAGCTGACGCGCCTATTGGAAAAAGAAACCGCAGAGATGGGCCTCAAACGCAGGATCTCAATCCTCAGGAGCAACATCACCACGGTCGCTTTCGCATCCGGTATATGGCACACGGCCTTAATACTTCCTGCAGAGGCCGGAGAGTGGGATGAGGACCGCCTGCGGATGGTCCTGCTCCATGAGCTTGCCCACGTCAAGCGCGGCGACCTGTTGTTTGAGTTGTTGGCGCAGCTCGCGACGGCCTTGTACTGGTTCAATCCCCTCGTCTGGCTGGCGGCCTATCGGCTTCGCGTGGAGAGAGAGCGCGCCTGCGACGACTCGGTGATCAACACGGGAGTCAGGCAGTCCGAGTACGCGACACAGCTGTTGACCGTTGCCAGCGATATGGAAGTTGTGAGGCAGCCGCTATGGCAGGCGGCCACCATTTCCCAGGGCGCGAGCCTCAAGAACCGGCTGCTTTGCATTCTCAGCCCCAAGCGCAGGCGCTCGACCAGGCAGGGTTTCGCCGCCGTCCTCATCGGGCTCGTCGTCGTCCTACTCGCACTGCCTCTCGCAGCATTCAATCCCTGGCAGAAATCTCCAACCGAAGAGTATCTCCACCAAGCGGGAGGCGAGAGATTGCTCTCTCTGCTCGGCGACCTCCGCAATCCCGACTCGCAGGTCAGGATGCAGGCAGTCTGGTCCTTGGGCAAAATCGAAGATGAGAAAGCGGTGCGCGCGCTGCGTTCCGCCCTCGATGATAACGACTCCGGCGTCCGCTCCTCAGCCATTAACAACCTCGCTGCCAGGGGGGACGCGGGTTCCATCCCCTACTTCGTCGACTCGCTGCTCGACTCCGACTACCGCATCAGGGCTGCGGCGGCACTGGCCGTGGTCAAGCTTCTCGGACATGAAAAGGGTGAGATCCGCGAGATAGTAATGAAGAACCTCATACTGCAGGCGGGGGGCAAGCAGAGGGTATTCGCCCTGCTCGTCAATGCCATTGGCAACTGCGCAAAGAAGGAACGCATTGAGGCGAGCGGCAACCTGATGAAGGCGTTGATCATCTATTATCCGAAGGAAGAAGATTTTCGGCTCCTGGCCATGAAGACGCTTGCCGACCATGATGAACCGCTGTTCTACTTCGCTTTTTGTATCCCGATCCACAAGGACAAGTCGGAGAACAACCGCATCTTCGCCGTGGCCCGGCTCGCCAAGTTGAAGATTAAGAACGCTGATGTTTACGAAGCGCTTACCGTAGGGCTGCTTAAAGACAAATCGGCCAAGGTGAGGGCAATGGCCGCCAGGGCCTTCGGTGAGATCGGCGACTTCAAGGCCGAAGGGGTCTTGAAAAAAGCGGTAAGAGATTCGGACCCGAGTGTTCGAAAAGAAGCTGAGATTGCCCTGAAGAAGCTCCAGATGCTGCAGGCTACCGACTGACAGGCGCCATTTGCGGCAATCCTCTCGTCGGGGAACCGCGGGATTGGATGAGGGAAGCAGGGGATGCAGGAGATGAAATTCGCAACCGCCTTGATCGCGTTGTTCACCACGCTGTTTCTGCTCACGCTCAATGTCGATAACCCCTGCCTTGCTCAAGACAACGGCGAAGATGTAGTAATCGGAAAATATTGCAAGGTCGAATCGAAGATTCTCGGAGAGGAGCAGACCTACCTCGTCCACCTGCCATCGGGCTACGAGAGCTCGCAAGAACGGTATCCGGTCGTCTATTGCATGAACGGCACGATGCTCTCCAACTTTGCTGTTTCCACCGCGACGCTCGACCGGCTCGGCTTCGAGCTGATTCCGCAGATGATCCTCATCGGCATCGACTCCAGCCGCGCCGGCGTCATCCCCTGCCGCGACCAGGAGAAGGTCGACAAACTCGTCAGCTACATCCAGGAAGAACTCGTTCCGCACATCGACAAGAACTACAGGACGGAGAACTACCGCATCCTCTTCGGCCAGTCGAACACCGCGTTGTTCTCGATCTACCTGATGTTGTCGAGGCCGGATGCCTTCGACGCCGTCATCGCAGCCAGCCCGTCGTTTAATTGGTGCAGCGAGTTCATCAATGAAAAAGCCGAAAGACTCTTCGCCGAGCGTGGATCGCTCAAGAAATTCCTCTACATACCTTTCGGCGGCAGGGACTACAAGGAACTCGTCGTCGATTCGATTCCGCCTTTCGTGGAAGTGCTGAAGGCAAAAGCGCCGCCCGATTTGCATTGGCAAGTCGAACTGTTGGAGAACGACGGGCATGTGCCCATCGCCAGCCTCAACAACGGCTTGCTGGAATTGTTCCCCGATTTCCTGGCATCCGACGAGCTCCGAGCGCAGGGGATCGAAGCCCTCGACGCGCACTACCTCGAGCTCACCAGGCGATACGGTTTCGAGATCAGCACTCCTGAGGAAGCCATCTTTGACTTCGCCTATCAGTTCAGGCGGCAGCAGAAATTCGCCGAGATGGTTCCGATTTTCAAGGAACTCCTCCGCCGGTATCCGGGTTCCTGGAGGAGCAACTTCTTCCTCGCAGAGGCCTATCAGAATACCGGCGAGAAGGAGCTGGCTCTCGAGTTTTACAGGAAGACTCTTGAGATCAGGCCGGATTTCAACACGGCAAAACAAAGGATAGAGGCGCTCGAAAAGGAAAAGTAGCCTTTATCCGGCACACGCTGAGCCCGCAAGATTGACACGAACGGGCTTGGCGGAAATAGCAGCCACAAACCGTGTTATTCGAGAGGAGGCGCGGATGCGCTTACAGGGGATCTGTACGCTCAAGATGCTGATATTTGCGGCGGTATTATCGTTGCTGCCGTGGATGGCTATCCCCACGGAGGCTAACGACGGCGAGGGCACGGCCGAGTCGCCCTATCTCGTCCCGCGAACCGAGGCTGATATAAACATCGACGGCGCCCTGGACGAAGCAGTCTGGAACGACGCACTAACACTCGAGCTCAAATACGAGGTCTACCCGGGCGACAACACTCCGGCCACCGTTCGCACCGAAGTGCTGGTCCTCTGCGGAACCGACCGCGTCTACTTCGGGTTTCGTTGCTTCGATCCAGATCCTTTGGCGGTACGCGCCCACCTCAGCGACCGCGATTCTTCAAGGGGTGACGATATGGTTGGAGTTGTCCTCGATACCTTCAACGATCAGCGCCGCTCATACCGCTTCAGGTCAAACCCCCTCGGCGTACAGACGGATCTGATCATCAGTGAAGAGGGCTACAACAATCAAAGCTGGGACGCGATATGGGATTCCACGGGGCAAATCACGGACTGGGGCTACTCGGTGGAAATGGCCATACCATACTCCTCGCTCCGCTTCCAACGCGAGGAGGGCGGCCAGGTTTGGGGATTCGACGCCATCCGCTGGTACCCGCGGAGCAAAGAAGTCTCTATAGGCCTGTTTCCGAGAGACAGGCGCAACAACTGTTACCTCTGCCAGGCGATAAAAATCCAGGGTTTCGACGGCGCCAGTCCCGGCAGGAACATCGAGATCAACCCGACCGTCACCGCGGTGCGAACCGACGAGCGCAGCGACTTCCCCATCGGCGATTTCGAGAAAGCACATCAGGAAGCGGAAGTGGGAATCACCGCCCGTTGGGGAATCACCCCCAACTTGACCTTCAGCGGCACCGCCAACCCGGATTTCAGCCAGGTCGAGGCCGACTCACTTCAACTCGACATCAACCAGCCCTTCGCCCTCTACTACGCTGAAAAGCGACCGTTCTTTACCGAAGGGGCGGAGTTCTTCGAGACAGGGTTTAACGCCGTCCACACTCGCACGATGCGCGATCCCGTCTGGGGCTTGAAACTGGCGGGCAAGGAGGGCGCAAACGCACTCGGTGCGTATGTGGTCAATGACGATATCACAAACCTGATCTTTCCCGGCTCCCAGGGCTCACAAGCGACTTCACTAAATGTCTCCAACACCGCATCAATCTTCCGCTACGGAAGAGACATCTGGAACAACTCGAACATCGGCATGCTCGTGACCGATCGTGAAGGCAGCGGCTATTTCAACCGCGTCTTCGGCGTCGACGGCAACCTTAGATTGAGCGAGCGGCAACGACTGTCTTTCCAATTCCTCGGCTCGCTCACCTCCTATCCCCAGCATGTGGCCGCCCAATTCAATCAGCCGCAAGATGATTTCTCAGATATAGCGCTCAATCTTCGCTACAACAACAGCACCAGAGACTACTTCGTCTACCTCGATTACACAGACGTCGGGGGAGACTTTCGGGCGGACCTCGGATACATGCCGCGCGTCGACTACCGACTGGCAGACCTCGGTACCGGATATACCTGGTGGTTCCCGACTGACTCTTACATCCACCGCTTTCAGATCAGAGGTTATGCTTCACAGATGACGGAGCAGAACGGCGATCTGATCTATCGCAGGCTCTCCGGTGCTCTGATCGTCGAGGGGCCGATGCAAACGTTGTTTGCCGCATGGCCCGGTATGAAGCGCGCGGTATACCAAGGAATCGATTTCGACCTAAAGAGCTGCGGTTTCGACTTCGGCATTATCCCCACAGGTAGTATTTCTCTTAGCCTCGAGGCCGGATTTGGCGATGCCATTGACTATTCTCACGCCAGGGCCGGCGATGAGATCTACTTCTACCCCAACCTCTCGATAAAACTGGGGCGCAGCATGAGGGCAAACCTTAGCTACGGCTTCAATCGTCTGAACGTCGACGGCGGCCGCCTCTTCCTCGCCAACTACCTCGACACAACCCTGATCTACCAGTTCAACCGCAGGACCTTCGTCCGCGCCATCTTCCAGTTCTCTGACATCCGCAGGAATCTCGATCTCTACGCATTCGACGTCGATCGCCATAGCGAGGATTTCTTCACCCAACTACTCTTCTCCTACAAGATCAACCCGCGCACGGTCCTCTTCCTCGGCTACAGCGACAACTACTTCGGCAACCAGGATTACGGCCTCACCCAAGCCGACCGCACATTCTTCGTCAAGCTC
>DATKUA010000082.1:0-5524 GCA_035530855.1 Acidobacteriota bacterium
ATCCTCGCCAAGAGGCTCAAGCCAATTTACTCTGACAATGCCCGCTTCGGAGGTGGTTCACGGCTTCGGAAGGCCCAGGCTAAATACGGCTTGGTTGCCCTTGCCTTTGACCTCGATCTCGCCCAGCGCCTCGCCGTGAAACACCGATGACACTTGCTCCCAGATTTCCTGCGTGGCGGTAACGCTGCCGGACGCGCCCATGCCGACCATGCGCGCGGCCACATTGACGGTGTCGCCCCAGATATCGAACTGGTACCGCTCCTGACCGACCACACCCGCCACCACGGGCCCTGAATGGACGCCGACCCTGACTTCCCAGCCGAGATGGGCGTCGATCAGGGTGGAGCCCATCTCCAGACCGCAGCGCACCGCCGCGGCGATCGGATCGTCGATCTTGTGCAGCAAACCCGCTGCCGCCATGAACCCATCACCGATGGTCTTGATCTTCTCCAGCCCGTGCTTCGCCGCGACCCGTTCGAAGATGACGAACAGCGCATCGAGCCGGGACACCACGTCCTCGGGCTCGTTCTTGTCGCAATAGGCGGTGAAGTTGGTCACGTCGCAGAACAACACGGCGACATTCTCGTAGCGCCGGGGGATCACGGTCCCATAGCTGCGAATCTCGTCGGCGGCCTTTTTCGGCAACAGCGCATGCAGCAACTGGTCGGCCTGTTCGCGCGCCTCTTGCGCCTCGCTGAGCGCATCCCGCAAGGCAAGCTGCGTTTTGACCCTGGCCAGGACGATCGGGGCCGAGAACGGCTTGTGGATATAGTCGACAGCGCCGACCTCGAAACCCTTCTCCTCATCGACCGAGTCGGTCTTCGCCGTCAGGAAGATAATGGGGATCTCGCTTGTGTCTGGGTTGGCTTTCAGCCTGCGGCACACCTCGAAGCCGTCCATGCCCGGCATCATCACGTCGAGTAGGATCAGGTCTGGCTTCTCCGCGGCCATCGCGATCGCCAGCGCCTTCTCGCCGTTGGTCGCGACCTTGGTCTGATACAAATCCTTCAGCACGCCGGAGACCACAGCGATATTGGTCGGCGTGTCGTCGACGATCAACACGAGCTTGTGGCCGGACCCCGACATCATTTGTCCTCCAGATCGAGCGAGAGACGCGAGGCGATACCTGAAAGGCATTTGAGGGCCGCGTCGAAATCGAAATCGCCGACCTGATCGGTGAGCGTTTTGACTTCCGCCGGCGTCAACACCCCGGCGAGCCGAGACTTGGCGTCGATGATGAAGTCGGCGGCTTCTCCGTCATCGCTCTCGAGGAGCCTCTTCAATCGCCTCAATGGTTCGACCGCCGCCGCCGGATCGGCGGAAGCGGTGCCGTCTCCATTGGCCGAGCCGGCTTCAGGAAGTGCCGCCCGGATAGCCTGGACAACTCGACCCACGTCGCCTGACAGTGAGGTCAACGCCAAATCGATGCCCTGGCCGGTCCGGATCGCCACCTCCGCCTTTGCTGCTGCGTCCGAAACCGACATTGCGCCGAGCGTACCGGCAGCTCCTTTCAAGGAGTGCGCCTCGCGCTCCGCCGTCGCCGCATCGCCGGCGGAAAGTGCCTTTCGGATGTCTTCAACCACGTCTGCCTCCTGCTGCGCGAATCGGCGCAACAGGGTCTCGTAACGCCTTCTGTTACCGCCGGTGCGCTTCAGCGCCGACGTCACGTCAATCCCGACGATATCAAGCGGAGCTTCAGCGTCATTATCAAATGCAGCAGGCGCCCTTGCATGGATTTGACCCTGTGGCATTGCCCCATCATCATCGGGTCGCTTGATCCAGTGCAGTAGAGTGCCGAGAAGTTTGTCGGGATCGATCGGCTTGCCGATATGGTCGTTCATACCGGCCTTGAGACACTTTTCCCGGTCCGAGGCCATGGCGTTGGCTGTCATCGCTATGATAGGCAAATCCTGGAAGCGCGCGTCGGACCTGATGGCTTGCGTTGCTTCGATGCCGTCCATGACGGGCATCTGCATATCCATAAGCACAACATCGTAGTCATTCTCGCCGACCATCCGCACGGCATCCGCGCCGTTCTCCGCCAAATCTACAAATAGCGCCGCATCCTCAAGTTGCCCGAGTGCGACTTCCTGATTGATCTCGTTGTCTTCAACCAGCAAAACGCGTGCGCCACGAATCCGGCTGATGTCAAAGGAAGAAACGGCCGGCGCCGTTTCGGCTGCTTCAACATCGACGCCAAGCGCGGCAATAGCGGCGTCAAAGAGTATCGACGACGTCACTGGCTTGATCAGGATATATTCAAAACCACTCTGTTCCGCCTGTTTAAGCACCTCCTCGCGGCCATAGGCGGTGACCATGACCAAGTGTGGTGCAGTATCGACCTCGAACAATGCGAGAATCCGCTTGCCCGTTTCGATGCCGTCGAGCCCAGGCATCTGCCAATCGACGAATATGATGTCGTAGCCCGCCCCGCCGTTGGCGGCCTGTCGGACCATCTCGATGCCTTCTTCGCCGGAGGGAGCCTCGTCAACGATGAAGCTCAAACTCCCGAGCATTACCGACAGCACACTTCTGGCCTGAGAATTGTCGTCAATGACCAGAACGCGGCGCCCGCGTAGATCAGACTGGAGAACGCGTCGCCGGGGCGCCGCCAAAGCTTTGCCGAGACGAGCGGTAAACCGGAAGGTGCTCCCCTTGCCGGGCTCGCTGGTGACATCGACATCACCACCCATCAGTTCCGCTAGGCTCTTAGAGATAGCGAGCCCAAGCCCGGTGCCGCCATATTTGCGGGTGGTCGAGACGTCCGCCTGTTCGAACGGCTGGAACAGACGCCCGATCTGCTCCTCGGTCAGGCCGACGCCGGTATCGCTGACCGAGAAGGCGATCAGCTGGCCATCAGGACCTTCCTCTACGACCTGTGCCTTGACCGCAACCTCGCCCTGATCGGTAAACTTCACCGCGTTGTTGCAGAAATTGATCAGGATCTGTCCAAGCCTCAGCGGATCGCCTCTAAGATGTTTAGAGACTGAGGAATCAATATCGAAAATTAGCTCCAATCCTTTCGCCGATGCTTTCTCGGAGATCAGGTTGCCGACATTCTCCAGTACCTTGTCGAGATCAAAGTCGACGGTCTCGACCTCGAGCTTTCCCGCCTCGACTTTGGAGAAGTCGAGGATGTCATTGAGGATGCCGAGAAGGTGCTCCCCCGAGTGCTTGATCTTGGCCACATAGTCCCGCTGCCGCGGCTGCAACTCGGTCTTGAGCGCGAGGTGAGAAAGGCCAATCACGGCGTTCATTGGCGTACGGATCTCATGGCTCATATTGGCAAGAAAGGAGCTTTTGGCTTCGTTGGCCTCCACGAGAGCCTGCTCCGCTGCCTTTTGCGTGTCCATATTACTCCACGAGCCGACCACTTCAAGCGGCTGACCGTCCGTGTCGCGAATGAGGTGCTGCTCATCGCTCACCCAGCAATAGGAGCCGTCCTTCTTGCGAAAGCGATATTCGGCTAGGTGCTGTCCCGTTGTGAAGAGCTGTTCCTGCTCATCTTCCACCCTGGAAAGATCCTCAGGATGGACATGAGAACGCCAGAAGGACGCATCCTTCATGTATTCATCAGTTTGGTATCCGAGCAGGCGCTGGATGTTCGCGCTCACGAAGGTGGCGGCGAAATCCCCGCTCGCCCGGAAGCTGTAGAGCATTGCAGGTGAACGTTCGAGCAGCGCCGAGAGACGTGTGCGAGTAGCTTTTTCGGCCTGCTCAGCGATTTCACGCTGGTTGGTCGCTTCAAGCTTGCTCAACATCTCGTTAAATGAAGTTGCGAGGCGTCCAATTTCATCCTTGCTGTTGTAGTCAGTGCGCTGGCTGTAGTCATTCGTCGCGCCGACCCGCTCTGCAAGAGATTGGAGTTGCGCAAGCGGCCGCACAATGTGGCGATAGGTCAGAAACGCGATGAAAAGACTGAAACTTGCGAGCCCGCCGGTTAGCAAGAGGCTGAGACGCAAGTTGCCAAGCAGATAGTCTATGCGTTCGTTGAGAGTACGCTTTAGCGCAGCCTGATTGACCGCCCAAGCTGCGAGGGCACTATTGATGCTACCGACATAAAGTTGATCGCGGGTATCGGCATCCAATCTGATCGGGTTGCCGACACCCTCGGCTAGAGTGCGAAAGTATGACTTTGTGCTGGACAGCATCTGCGTCGTGTCTCGCTCAATCTCCCGTCGCAGCTGTCCATCCCCACTTGCGCGGGAGGCGGAATCTAAATCTCTTTCAATCTGTTCGATCGTCGTCTGAGCCATTCCAGCCAGGGATAAAAAGCTTGCTCTTTCCTCGCTCGAAAATGAGACTGTGGTCGCTCTTAAAAGAGCCTGCGCCTCCCCGATTTGACCTAGCAAGCGAGGAATTTGTCTCACCGCAGTGTCTTGCAGGTAGTAGCTGTCAAGATCAGGATCGAGCGCTAGATTGGACGCATCACCAACGTGCGTGGCCAAGGCTTGGGCTTGCGAGAGCGCGGTAAGGAAAAGCGAACTTTGCGTGACCTCGTCGTCCTTGTTTGACCAAAACTCCCGAAGTGCCTCGCTGAGCGACTCCACAAGTGGCGCTGTTCCTAACCCCGAAGGCTGCCCCGCTTTTCGCGAGGTAAGCGCAGAATCAGTTTCGGCGTCTGCTGCAGCAAGCGATTCTAGAGCTTCCTCTAGCCGTGTCGTCGTTTCGCTGTCAGCTTCGGTCGTCGACGCCACCAAAACAGAAGCATATACATCACGAAGCCGCTCAAGATAGCGCACGCCCACCAGTTCTTTGCGGGCGAATTCGATAGCAATTTGCTTTTCAGCTACGAGACTGTAGATCGCGGCCATAATCGCGACAACGAAGCTGCCGCTTAGAAGTATAAGCTTTGTGCTTGTTCCTAAGTTCTTGAACATGCTTGGTCCTGCAATGGGTGACCAACGGCGGGTTAAGGGGCCATACGCCCGGCATTGTCAGAGTAAATTGGCTTGAGCCTCTTGGCGAGGATCCTTAGCCTCCGGCGATGCAAAATCCCTTCCGTTATTTCAACAGCTCGCCCGAGGTGATCCGCCTCGTGGTGATGATGTATATCCGCTATCCGCTGTCGCTGCGACAGGTTGAGTATATTCTGTTCGAGCGGGGCCTCGACATCTGCCACGAGACGGTTCGGTACTGGTGGAACCTGTCCTTTCCGAAAATTCCATCCGGCCTGGATTCGCATCGTAAGGCAGAATCATCGCATCCTTGAGAGCGATGTTTGTGATCCTGCACGCGCTCGGAATGTTCGTCGCCGACCTGCATTGTCAGACAAATCTAACCGGGCCTGCGAAGGGTGCTGATCTGAAGCATTCAGGCTGCGAGCTGACGCCATTCCGCGAGTGCGGCAGCGCGGTTCTGTTTGAAGATGTCGCGAGGGTTGAGGTGACGGTCGAGGTTGAAGTGGTTGTGGATTGATGCGTGGGCGGCGGCGAACTTTTGGAGAGTTTTCATGTCTCTGAACTTTGCCATCGCTCGTTCTCGTCGTCGGAACGGCTGGTGGGAATTCTCAGCCCGATTGTTG
>DATKUA010000083.1:0-34392 GCA_035530855.1 Acidobacteriota bacterium
CCGCACAAGATCCCCTGGTTCCGCCTCGCGGCAGCGGTTGTAGTGCTGGGAATAGCTGTTTTCATCTTCGTAAGCGACCATCTCGGCAGGCAGGATCGCGCCCGGGAATACCCGGGCATCACCTCGGACGAACCGCCGGGGGCGCAGAAACCGGCCGGTCTCAAACAACAGGCCTTCAAGCTCCGCTACCGCCTCGCCGCCGAAGTGCTGGGCTCACTGCGACCGTTGATGAGCGATGAGGCGGAACTGCACCTGCCGGAGGGCCGGCGCGAACTGCAGATCACCGACAAGCCCGAGAATCTCGAGCGGATCGCCCGCGCGCTGGAGCAACTGGACCGTCCGCCCGTGACGCTGCGCATGCGGCTGAGACTGCTATATGCGCTCGGCGGAGCGGGTGAACCGGAGATAGAGGAAGTGGGAGGGCTTGATACCGGCGCGATCGACGAGTCGAAATTCCGGCTGGAGGATGAAGTCCTGCTTACGCCGATGGACGGCCGCCGCTACAGCGAGGTTGTCGACGAACGCTACCAGGTGCAGTGCTTCGCCCAGCTCAGCGAGGACGGCACCGCCATCGAACTGCGCGAGTTCTCGATTTACGATCTCGAGACCAAGAGGATCGTGCGCCGCTCGGGATTGCGGATTCCCGCGGGTGGCAGACTCGTCGTAAAAACCGGGGAGCGGAATGATCGCGGCGAACCGCTGGTATTTGTTATCACGCTGGACGAAGAGAGCTGAGAGCAGGGGACTATCAGGACGATGGCCGAATTCATCTGCAAGCTAGGCAATGAAGCGGGCGAGATCATCGAGAAACGCTTCGCCGCCGACAACAAGACGGCGCTCAAGCGCGACCTTGAGGGACGCGGCTATTACATCTTCAACATCCGCCCCGCGGCCATATCGATTCTGCCCGGCGGAAGGCGCGGCAAGATCAAGCAGGACGACTTCATCGTCTTCGCTCAGGAACTCAAGGCGCTGCTCAAAGCCGGCCTGCCGGCCATCCAGAGTCTCGACATACTGATCCATCGGCAGGGCGACACCGTGTTGGGACGCCTGCTGCAGGACGTCAAGGAAGAGGTAATTACCGGAGCATCACTTTCGGATGCTTTCGCTGAGCGCAGGACCATGCTGCCTGAGAACTTCGTGCCCGCGCTGGTGGCGGGTGAGCGCAGCGGCGATCTAGACGGCGCGCTTAAGCGCTTCATCGAACTCGCCAAGCTGACCAGCAGCCTGCGCAAGAGCTTCCGCAAAGCGCTCTACTATCCGATCTTTCTGATCTTCCTCAGCCTGGGCGTGTTGGCCATCATGTTCGCATATGTTCTCCCCGAGTTCGCGAAATTCTACGAAGGTTTTCACGAGGAACTGCCGGCATTCACTTTGGTCGTGCTCGGTTTCTCGCAGATGCTGCAAGCCAACATCTTGATTATTTTAGGAGCCATCGTGGGGATGCTCTTCCTGTTCTTCTGGTGGAAAAGCACTGAGCGGGGCGAGCGGGCGTTGTCGCGGTTCAAACTGAAACTCCCCATCGCCGGCGACATCATTCACAAGTACCAACTTTCCCAGATGTTCCACTCGCTGTCCTCAATGCTAAGCGGCGGTATGCCGCTCGTGACCAGCCTCGCCGACCTGGAGCGCTCGGCTCCGAGCGCCATCCTGGCCGACGATCTGCGGCTGGCGCGCAAAAAGGTGAGCGAGGGCGCGAGCCTGCACGAGTCAATCTCGGGAACGATGCTGGAGAAGGACCTGGCGGCGGAAATGATAGAGGTCGGGGAGAGCACCGGCGCGCTGTCAGAGATGCTGAGCAACGTGGCCACCTTCTACGACGAGGAAGTGCAGTCGCGTCTGGGAGCGCTGCTGTCGCTAGTGGAACCGGTGATGCTGGTAGTGATGGCTGCGCTGATCGGAACGCTTTTATTCGCTATGTACTATCCGCTGTTCAACCTGCTTGGCAGAGTGGGAGCATAAGGAGACTTTTTAGACATGGCAACCGGAGATACCAGGACAAACGGAAGCGACGACGCGCTGGCGCGGGGTAGCCGCGAGGAGATCGAGAAGGCACAACAGCTCGCATCGCGTTACGGCGTGGAATTCCTCGACCCCGACGATTTCCACCTCGACGGTGAGCTCTTCAGCACCATCCCCGCGAAGCTGATGTATCGTTATAACTTCGTGCCGTTGCGTCGTGACGACGGCGAGCTGACCGTGGTGTTGGCCGATCCCAGCGACGTGCGCGTGCAGGATGAACTCGAGCTCGCACTGGGGGCGACGGTAAGTGTCGTAGTCGGAACCCCAACCTTCATCAACGACATCTTAAAAAAGAGCGAGAGCAGCCAGCGGGTGCTGGAGGAGGCCACCGAGGGCTTCCAGCCGCGGATGATCGAAGAGGATGAGGACATCGAGAAGAGCCTCTCGATCGAGTCGCTTGAGGGTGACGCCAGCCCGATAATCAAACTTGTCGATTCGGTCATCTTTACCGGCATCCAACGCCGCGCCAGCGACATCCACCTAGAGACGCGCGACCACGAGCTGGCGATCAAGTACCGCATCGACGGCGCCCTCTACCACGCGATGAAGCCGATGAGCAAGCGCTACGCCGCCGAGGTGGTCAACCGAGTCAAGGTTATGAGCGAGCTCGACATCTCGGAGAAACGTATTCCACAGGACGGACGCTTTAAAAAGCTGATCGGACGGCGCTCAATCGACTTCCGCGTCAGCGTTCTGCCTACGCTCTACGGCGAGAATATCGTCATCCGAATCCTCGACAAGGAGGCGATCCAGAAGGAGTTCTCCCAGCTCAACCTCGAAGTGCTCGGCTTCACGCCCAAGCAGATTGAGCGCATCCGCAAGTTCATTAACGAGCCCTACGGCATGGTGCTGGTCACCGGCCCCACCGGCAGCGGCAAGACCACGACGCTTTACGCCGCGCTGAGTGAGATCAAGAACGAGGAAGACAAGATCATCACGATCGAGGATCCGGTGGAGTATCAGCTCGATGGTGTGACGCAGATACCGGTCAATGAGAAGAAGGGCCTGACCTTCTCGCGCGGCCTGCGGCACATCCTGCGTCACGATCCCGACAAGGTGATGGTCGGCGAGATCCGCGATCCCGAGACCGCCCACATCGCCGTCCAGAGCGCGCTTACCGGCCACATGGTCTTCACCACCGTCCACGCCAACAATGTCGTCGACGTCATCGGCCGCCTGCTCAACATGGGTGTCGAGTCGTACAACTTCGTCTCGGCGCTCAACTGCGTGCTGGCCCAGCGTCTCGTCCGCCGCATCTGCCCTTCCTGCAGGCAAAAGGCTAACTATACGCCTGAGCAGTTGCGATACTGGGGTATCGATCCGCAGGCCTATGGCGACGTCACCTTCTTCCGCGGCATCGGCTGTCTCGACTGCCACGGAACCGGGTATCAGGGCCGCGAGGCGATTCTCGAGATACTGGAAATGACCGACTCAATCCGCGAGATGATCCTCGAGAAACGCAGCGCTGCGGAGATCAAGCGCCAGGCGCGCAAGGAAGGTATGCGCTTCCTGCGTGACGAAGCGGTCGAGAGGGCCGTGGCCGGCATAACGACGATCGAAGAGATTAATAAAGTGACTTTCATGGAGTGACGAGCATGTTCGGGTTACGAACAAAATACCCACCCGCTTCGATCGAGATCGGAGACGGCTATGCCTCGGCGGTACGCTTGCAGCGCTCCAAGAGCGAGCTGAGTCTGGCTGAGTGGCACAGGGCGGACTTTCCCTTTAGATCGGTGAAAGGAGACGATCTTGGAGCGGAGTTGCTTCTCGATGACGACATGCGTCTGCGGCTGGGAGATCTCGCCGACAGATTAGGGCGGGTCAAGCGTCTTTCGCTTGTCCTGCCTGACACTGCCGTAAGAACCTTATTCCTCGAACTGGAAAATCCGGCGGCAACTGGCAAAGAGTTGGACGACATGATCCGCTTCAAGTTGTCGCGGCTCGTGCCTATCAACCTGGACGCCGCGACCCTGGCCTACCATCGCCTGCCCGAACATTCGGGCGGGGCCAACTATCTTGCTGTACTGACTTCAAAGCGCATGACGGTCGGTCTCGAGGAGTTCTTCAGCAGTCGGGGCACCCATCTCGGCTTGATCGAATCCGCCTCCCTTGCGGCCGTCAACCTCGCAAGCCAGACACTTGAAAGCGCCGGCGACTCCGCGATCGTTCGAGTGGCCCTTCATTACTTTACAATAAATCTCTTCCTCGGCGGGGAGCTCTCCTTTGGGCGCACGAGGAGGTTCGCACCCGAGCAATCTCAAACGCTGATCCTCCAGGAGTTGCGCACCCTTAATCTGTTCGCGCAGGACAAGCTCGGCAGCGAAGGCCTGAGAGCTGTTTTTCTTTACGGGCCGGGCTTCCAGAGCAACGGAATTATGACAATGCTTAACGGGGCCGGCTTCGATGCGCGCGCTCTGGACCTCGAGGAATTCGCGGAATTGCCGGCCGATCTTCGCGGCCGCCCTCAAGACCAGGGCACCGTGCTGGCTGCAGTCGGCGCGGCCTGCAGGAGTTGAGAATGCAATACGACCTGAATCTGGCCAGGAGGCCGTTCGTCAACATTGCAGTGCCTTCGTTGCTCGCTCTCGTGGTAACAGTGGGGATCATCGCCTTCACGGTCGTGAACGTATCTGTGCTGATGGCGGAGCCCGAAGGCGAAGTCGGCTACGAGCAGCGGATCGAGGAGGCGATGTCTAATCTCAGACGAATCGAGACAGAAATCGCATCAACCGAACGCAGGCTCGGCAGCGAAGAAGCCGGAACCCTTAGCGGCCGCATCAAGTTCGCCAATGAATTAATTGCACGGCAGAAGCTCAATTGGACGCGCCTTTTCGACCGTTTGGAAGAGATTACTCCGCCATCGGTTCGCATGCTGCAAATTTCACCCTATTTCGCCGAGGGAAGCATGGCGTTGATGCTGCGGATCGAGGAGTCGGCTCCGGAGGCCGCGCTCGATTTCGTCCAGGCGCTGGGTGCTTCGCCCTTTTTCGGGCAGGTCAGCCTTGAGGATGAGAGCCCCTCGGACCAGGAATCAGGACAGATATGGAGACTGAGAGTCTCCTATCGCAATAGATGAGGTGAGCCGGTGTTTGCCGAATTCCTGCGTAAATATTCGTTGCTGATCGGCATCGGCGCCCTGCTGCTGCTGATCAACGTGGTCGTTTTCATTTTCTTCTCGCAGCCAAAGATCAATGCCGAGGCCATCAGCCGCGAGCGCCTGGCAAATGCGATGGAGAGGCAAGGCAGGCTTCGGGCCCGGCTCTCCGGCCTCGCCGAAGATAAGAGAGCGCTCGACGCCGCCAACGGCGACCTGGAGAGCTTTTTCAAGGAGATCCTCAGCAACCGCAACCGCCAGATCGACGTGATCAAGGAGCGTAATGAAATCGCGTCTGATTTCGGGGTCCAACCGACGCGAGTGCGCTACGCCATCAACTTGGTCAAGGATCAACCGCTAGAACGCTTCGTAATGAATTTTCCGCTGCAGGGAAACTACGCAAGCCTCCGCTTTTTCATCAATACCATCGAGCGCTCGGAGAATTTCCTGATCATCGACGGGATTGAGCTGGAAGGCAGCGATATGGAAAGCGAGTTGTCGATGCGGATAGCGGTTTCGACTTATTTCCACAGGCCCGAGGGCTCTGGTGTGGTGCTCGAGGCCGGCGAGGAGGTTGATGAGCTATGAACCGCCGGGAGCGTAATCTGCTGATTCTTCTGGGCTTGGTGTTTGCCGTCTCCCTTCCCTTCCTGCCCTTCTGGGGCGGCGACGAGGAACGCGCCGGGGTGGCAGGCGACGATTACCCGGCAGGTAAACAAGGCCGGAACGCAGGCGGCACCGGGCCGTCAGCCGCCTCATTCCCACGGCTGGATAAGGAACTGCTTAGCAGCCAGCCTGAAAGGTTCGAAGGCGCACTGCGCAACCTCTTCACTTTTTCAGCGGTGAGAGAAGCCAATGTTTTCGATAACGACACGAACATCGAAACCGGTTCCACTGAAGCCTCGGGAAATCCTGAATCGGCTGAAGTCGATGAAGCATCGGCGACCGGCAGGCCCGCCCGACAACGGCTCACCGACTACGAGTACCTCGGATTCATCGAGCGAGAGGAAACGAAGCACGTGGCATTCCTCTGGCGGGGCCGCTATTTCTCCGGGCAGATCGGCGACACGGTAAACAAAACCTTCGAAATCAAGGCTATCGAAAAGAACTTTATTCTCATCTACGTTATCGGCGGCGATTTCGAGCAGAGGCTGACGTTGAAACCGCCCGCGGGCGACCAAGACGAAGGAGAAGACACATGAGACGAGGCCTTATCACACTCATCATCGCGGTCATGCTGGCAACGCTCAGCGCCTGCGCGACTGATCAAGGCCTGAAGCGCGCCAAGTTAATGGAGCAGCAGCGCGATTGGGACCAGGCTGTGGTGCTCTATGCCAAAGCCTTGGAAAGACACCCAGACAGCGTCGAGATCAGGCTGCGGCTCGAAGTCGCCAAGCGCATGGCCGCAAAGATTCACCTGTTACGCGGGCGGGAGTTGTGGGAGGAAAAAAACTACGAGCAGTCTCTGATTGAGTACCGCACTTCGGTGGAGTTGGACCCGCTGAACAGGCAGGCTATGTTTGAGTTTAAGGAGAACCTGGCTACGCTTGACAAGATGCTTGCCGAACAACGCCAGCACGAGGAGTGGCAACTGCGCCATGAGCAGGAGTTGAAGGAGCTTGATGAGGCAGCCGAGCAGAAACCCGTGATCGACATCAACGGCACGCAGACTCAAAACTTCAACTTCCCTAATCGCGAGGTTAAATCCATCTACCAGGCGCTGGCCAAGATGGCCGGCATCAACATCGTCTTCCACGACTCGGTGCGCCAGAAGCTCAACGCCAAGACCGATTTCATCGTCAACAACGCCACCTTCTGGGACGCCTTCGACTACTTCGTCACCTCGAACAGCCACTTTTACCGCCAGATCAACGACGACACGCTGATGATCCTCGACGGCTCGCCAAACATCCGCAAGCAGTACGAGGACCTCGCCGTCAAGGTCTTCTTCCTCTCAAATGCCGAGGTGCGCGACGTCTTCCTGGCGCTGAGGACGGTGGTGCCGGGCATTAAGATCCAGCAGAACAAGACTACCAACTCGATAATCGTGCGCGACTCGCCGCAGAAGCTGGCCATGATCGCCAAGCTGATCGATATCCTCGACAAGCCCAAGGCAGAGGTGATCATCGATATCGAGATCCTGGAGGTCGATTCCACCCTCCTCAGCGACATCGGGGTGCTGCTGAGCAGCTACAGTTCCACTCAACAGTTTATCAATCCCGCTATAGCTGGCGAAGGCTCCAGGAGTATGGTGCGTCTCGACGATTTCAGGGCGATCAATAAGACCAACCTGTTCCTCACCATCCCTGATGTCGCCTTCCATTTCCTCAAGACCAATTCCAAGACGCGGCTGCTGGCGAAACCTCAGCTACGCATCACCGAGGGCGAGAAAAGCAACCTGCATATCGGTGAGCGCGTGCCGGTGCGCAAGACAACCTTCAATCCCAACGCGGCGGCGGGCATCGGGACGCCGGTCGACTCCTATGAGTACGAGAGCATCGGTATCAAGTTCAACATCACTCCGCGCGTCCATCACAACCAGGAGATTTCGCTCGAGCTGGACATCGACATCAGCGCCATCGGTCCCGGCGCCACGGCCACCAACCCCTCATTCACCACGCGTAACGTCAAGAGCAAGATCAGGCTGCGCGACGGCGAGACGAACCTGCTGGCGGGTCTGATCCGCGAGGAAGAGAAGATGACGATTGAAGGCATCGCCGGGCTTGCTGACATCCCGGTGATCGGCAGGCTGTTCAGCAAGAGGCAGGTCGACAGCCGCAAGACCGACATTATTATCACCCTGACGCCACACATCGTCCGCGGCGCGCTGATCACCATGGCCGACCTGCGAGCGATCAAGATCGGACCGGAAGTCAACCTCGGTTATCGCGGCACGATTGAAGTGGCCGACCTCGAAAACATTCGCTTCCTTCTCGGAGTTCCTTTGAAAGGCCGCGGTCAGAGTTTCCGGGTCGATTACGAGGATGATGAGTACTATTACGACGAAGACGAAGAGTACTACGACGAGGAATACGCCGATGAAGAAGAGGAGGAGGAGCCGCCGCCAAATGAGTAGGAAGTCAGGCAAGAAGTTGCTTCGCTCACTAATTTCGGGCGGCGAGGCGGGGTTCTCCCTGTCCGAGTTGATCGTCGTGGTGATCGTCATCGGCATTCTCGCCTCCGCCGTCCTGCCGATGACAAAGGTCTCGCTTCAGAGAGCCAAGGAGATCGAGCTGCATCGCGCCCTGCGCGAGATTCGCCGCGCCATCGACCTGCATAAGAAAATGGCCGATGAGAAGAAGATCGAGGTCGAGGCCACCGAAACCGGCTACCCGGAGACCCTGGAATTGCTCACCGAGGGCGTAAAGCTGGTTGGTAAGGACCGCAAATTCAAGTTCCTCCGCCGGATCCCCCGCGACCCGATGACCGGCCGCCGCGAGTGGGGCTTGCGGGGCAGTCAGGACGAGCCTGATTCCGAGATCTGGGACGGCGAGGATGTCTTCGACGTCTTCAGTCTCAGCGAAGGAACCGCGCTGGACAGAACCAAATACAAGGAATGGTGATGCGTAGGGAAAACGATAGCGGATTCACGTTGCTGGAGCTGGTTACGGTTCTGGCGATCATAGGTATCCTCGCCACCATTGCGCTGCCAAACTACTACAACGCCGTGATACGCGCTCGCGAGGCAGTGCTGAAAGATAACCTCTTCTTCATGCGCGACGCCATCGACCAGTTCTACCTGGATAAGGGTAACTATCCCCAGTCGCTGCAACAGCTTGTCGAGGAGAAGTACCTTCGCGCGATCCCCACCGACCCCACGAGCGGTTTGAAGAACTGGCGCACGATCATGGAGAGCTTCGATCCGGAGGAGGATCCCGAATACGAGCCCGGCATCTACGACGTCAAGAGCCGCAGCCGGGAGCGCTCCACTGAGAGAACACGTTACAGCAGCTGGTGAGGACAGGGGCGATGTTCCGCAACGAAGACGGCTTCACTCTGGTCAGCCTTTTGGCGCTCATCACCATCATGGGCATCGCGATGGCGACAATCGCGCCGACGTGGCGCTACATCGTCATCCGCGACCGGGAGGAAGAGCTTATTTTCCGCGGCGAGCAGTACCAGATGGCCATCTCTCTATACCAGAAGAAGTTCAACGCTTTGCCGACCAAACTTGAGGACCTTTTCAAGCAGCGTTGTATTCGGCGCCTGTTCAAGGACCCGATGACCGGCCGCGATTTCGAGCTGATTTACTCGGCCGCAGGCGGCAACATCAGGGCCAGCCGACTCTCCGCCAATGATCAACGCCGCCTGGCCCAGAGGGACATGCCCGGCAGCTCCAGCCTGCCGATAATCGGTGTCGTCAGCACCAGCAAGGATAAAGCCATTCGCATGTGGAAAGACAAGGAGTTCTACAACGAATGGGAGTTCATAGCGGGCGAGCAGGATGAGGGGCAGACGCAACAGCCCGGCGAAGAAGGCAGCCCCGACGACACCGGCGACGAAGGTGATGAGGAAATGGAAATAGGCGGCTGATCTCCCAACATTGTAGACCGTAGCGGGAATCGAGCAGCATTTTCCAAAGCACAAAAAAAGGGGCCGCAGCCCCTTTGGTTGGTGTTCTAAATCGTCTCAGCGAATGATCACTTCCGCGCGCTGACCGACTGCTTTCTTGGCGCTCACATCGTCAATGCGCACGTTAAGAGTATAGTTGCCGGGAGGGATGGCGCTGATATCGAGCGTGGATACAATTACGGCGGCGTTTGAGCCGGATACCGGGAAGACGTTGAAGTCGCGCTCGAGAGCATCGAAGCTCGTTCCATCCGAGGTGCGGAATCTGTAGGTCGCCGCAAGCTGCGGTACGCCTCCTTCTCCCTGTTCCATGCCGATAACCCTGATAATCACGCCGACTCTCTCATTGCGCTTCAGCTCTGAAGAAACGCCTGGAATTATGCCCTCCCTGGCGATCGGCGCCAGCGGATCGGCGACCTCCTGCTGCGGCACATTGTATTGCTTCTTGAGCGACTTGACTCGCGCGCCGGAGGCTGTGGCGAAATCCCCTTCGGGAGCGCGGAAAACGATTGTGCTGGAGTAGAATCCGTCGCCCGTTTCAGGCATCCGGGCGATCATGAACTGGTAGGCGCGCTTGCCAGTGCGGTTGTCGCGAATGACTACCCTGATCAGGTTCTCTCCTTGCTCCAGATTAACCGGCTCGGCATGACGGAATATGCCGTTGGCAGGCAGCGAGGAGAATTCGATGATCTTATGGACGGCATCGATAAGCTGGTTCTCCCTGTTATTAACATAACAGAGAACCTCAAATGTGGGGGCGTCGCCGGGCTCTATCGGGGTTTCAATCATGACTGTTCCGACGGCGCTGCCATCACTGCGCGGGAAAACATTAACGCCGAACAATGCATCCATGTCAGAAGAAGGAGTGTTGCGATTGAAGCCTTCCTCGAGATTTACCAACCGCTCGTCGCTGTTCAGTTTTCCAAAAGGTTTGGGAGCGAAATAACCGTCGCGGTGGCGCAGTTTGATTCCCGGACGTGAGGTCGTAACCCTGACCTCACGGAAGCGGCCGTCATGTTCCTCATCGACATAGAATCCCAGCACGTAGTAATGGCTGATGTCCTCGTCCACCCTGAGTAGGAGCGATTCGATGTCGTTGCTGCCGCGGTAAAAGACTCCGCCGGTGTCTCCAGCCATCGCGGCAAGTGTGTTGTGCCTGCCGCGCCGACGATTGATATCGAAGTAAGCTGAGCCGCTGTGACCGGGCGCGTCGATGCCGCGCACGTCAACGGTAAAGACAGTCGCGTTGGCGTTGTTGAAGCTGTCGTGAGTGTCCTTGAGATATTGCGGGATTGAATAGAGGGCTATGCGTTCGTCGAAACCCTCGCTCATCATCACGAAAGTCTTCCGGCCCCGGAAAGAGCTGAGGTAGAGAGCCATCTTCTGCAACGCCTGCAGGTAGATGCGGATGTTAAGGGAATTTTCTCCTCTGAAGCTGGCGGAGCCGCTCGGTCCGGAGCTGAAGCCGAACTTCACCTCGCGGATCGCTGCAATCATCATGTCGCGGTCTTTAGTGAAAGGCATGAAAATCTTCAGCGCCATGTCGTAGCCCGCCACCATCACCTCGTCGCCAGGGCTAAGGCTCCTGGCGATAAATTCCTCGGCAGCCGCTTTGGCATTCTTCAGCCCGCGGAAACTGCAATAGGCTTGGTCGAAGAACAATACGATTCTGCGTGTGGGCATCGCCGCGCTGGGAACGCCCGTCGCTGCAACCTCATCGGCGGCAGGTGCCGAAATCGCACCGGGGTAGTAGGCATCGAAGGTCCTGATTTCCACTTCCTTGCCGTTCACGTAAACGGTGAAATCATCCTTCTCAAGATCGAACACATACTTCCCCGCGGAATCCACGGCCGTCACGTCAATCAGGCGTAATCTGACAGTCACGTCCTGCTCGAATTGCGGAATATCCGGAGCATCGCTAAGTTGCTTGACCTTGCGTGCTTCCTGCGCAAACACTCCGTTTGATACGAGCAGCACTGCGGCAACCGCGATTAGAATTTTGATCCTATCTCTCATTTATTTTTCTCCCGGCTACAAATCATTTTCACTTCCCTAATATGACTCTTGTCCACCCTTATATCAGTAACTGCTCTTACAGGGCTGGCGCCTATTTCGCTGCCAGCAGCCCATAACGCAGGCCTCCGGCGCTTACCATGGTCTCCATCGCTTCCGATTCCCTCATGAATTGCCGGAAGATTGTGGCCCCCGCCTCGATGATGTCCACCCGCGACGGCTCCATTCCCTTCAAATTTCTCAACTCTTCCAGTGTGAGCGATCGAAATCCGTCGATCAGCCCGTCAAGATCCCCGACAGTTAGAAGGCACCCGGAAACCGCTCCGGCATCGAATTGTTCCAAACCCAACTTCACTGCCGCGAGCGTGGTGATTGTCCCTCCAACCCCAACCATCACGCGCCCGCGCGCGGCTGCAGCCGGGCCTCGAACCGCAGCCTTCAATCCCTCCATTGCTTCTTCGATGGCTCCGGGGCTCCTGCCATAGCGCTCGGCAAGTTTCACCGCCCCGATCGGAACGCTCATCGCCTCGCAGGGACAACCACCCACGCCGATAATGCATTCACTGCTGCCGCCGCCGACGTCGAGCACGACGACAGGGTCGTCTTCTCCGATGCCCAAGCCCGAGACCGAGCCAAGGTAGCTCAACTCCGCCTCCTCAAGACCACTAAGGACACGGATTTCCAAGGCGAGATTCTCCCTGACGCCGTTGACAAAGTCCTCACCGTTGGAGGCCTCTCTTACGGCAGCTGTCGCCGCGGCGACAATGTCCCCGCGCTCTACACCTTCCTCGTCGCAGACTGCAAGAGCTCCGGCAAGGTCCGCCTCGGCGCGTTGCATGGCTAAAGAGTGGAGCCGCCCGCTGCCCGCAAGCCCCTCACCCAGCCGCGGAGCAAAGATATCTTCGCGGATTGGCAGAATGCCGCCGTCGTCACCGGTTTCAGCAATCAATAGAAGTATCGATTGAGAACCAATGTCAATCGCCGCCTTGAGCATCCGGATCACCAGCCATAAGGGGATTCACCGTTTTAGCACAAACTAAGTAACTTCGCGAGAACTCCCGTGCGAAAGCTCCAACGCCCGTGCAATCGGTTCGCTGTAGAATATTCTCCAACGCTTGTAGGATATTCTACTATCCCTATCGGAATGTCTCTGATCCTTTACTTCCCACCAACCGAGTAATTTCCGTAATCTGTTGATTTATTTACGTTTATTAATGCGGTAAGCCCAGAATAGGTTGTGGCCCAGCCCTTGCTGGATAACCTATCGAACGAGGAAATTAGCCCGAGAAAAGCCTGGCGGATAGTAATTAATAACGAGGAAAAAGGAGTTCAACAATGAGGAAATGTACGACCGGCAAGCTAATCGTGGTTAGCCTGACTTCCCTCTTGCTCGCGATCTCTACTGTTGCCGCTACCGACGCGGTGGTCAGCGGTAACTGACAGAAAAGTGGGGTGTTACAACTTCTCAACAGTGTGTAAAAGGCCGGGAATATTACCCTCCCGGCTTTTTTTTCGCTGAATGTGATACTCAGCAACAAGTCAACTCAAACAGACTATGGCCTTCACCGCTTTACCGGATAAAATAGAATGCAAGGGAGAGACATCATGAAGAGACGTGTTGTTTTGGTCGCAAGTCTGGTTCTGTTGCTAGCCGCATTCATCGCCGCAAACAGCTTGACAGGTGCGAGCAGCACCCTCCCCGATCCTTCATCAGCGCCGTTGGTGTCGTTTGTTACCGACGACTTCGCCGGTTCGGGCATCTGCGCTGTCTGCCACAGCTTGCTTAAAGATACCGCAGGCAATGACGTCTCAAACGACTCTCACTGGCGCTCGACGATGATGGCCAACAGCGCAAAGGATCCGCTCTGGCTGGCAAAGGTCAGCTCGGAAATCGCGCGCAATCCCCAACTCGAGTCGGTAATCGAGGGCAAGTGTGCTACATGTCATATGCCGATGGCGAGCACGCAGGCACGCGCCGATGGCGGAGCTGTGGGGATCCTCGCAGAAGGCTTCCGCAACGCAGCTCATCCGCTACACAAAGCCGCGATGGACGGCGTCTCCTGCACTCTCTGCCATCAAATAAACAAGAAGGGCCTCGGGAAAGAACGCAGCTTTAGCGGCGGCTACGTTATCGATACGAAGACGAGCAAGCCCAACAAGGTCATAAACGGCCCTTTCAAACAACCGTTCCAGAATCTCATGCAATCGTTTACCGGATTCCTGCCGGTCTACGGCAAGCAGACTCTACGTTCCGAGCTGTGTGCCACCTGTCATACGCTGTTCACCCCCTATGTCAACGCAGAAGGCGAAGTCCTCGGCGATTTCCCTGAACAGACGCCCTACCTCGAGTGGGAGCACAGCAAATACTCGGCGAGGGGTGATGGTCGCAGGACCTGCCAGCAGTGCCATATGCCGGAAGCGGACGGACCGGTTATCATTTCCAACCGCCCCCAGGGGATGGGCATGGGAGGAGTGCTGAAACCTCGCGAGCCCTTCGCGCAGCACCACTTCGTCGGCGGAAACGCCTTCATGCTCGGCCTGATGAAAGCCAACGCCGACAAGCTCTGGTTGACAGCTCAATCACAACACCTTGACGCCACGATCACCAGGACGATGAACCAGATACAGAGCAGAGCTGTGAACCTATCAGTTGCCGAGGCCGGCTTGGTGGACGGCATACTAACTATCCGCCTGAAGCTCGAGACTCTCACCGGTCACAAGTTCCCGACGGGCTTCCCTTCGCGCCGCGCCTGGATCGAGTTCACCGTGAAGGACGGCGGCGGCAAAGAGATTTTCAGATCCGGCAAGTCGCGCAAGAACGGTAAGATCAACGGTAACGACGCCGATCGCAAGGCTTCGACTTTCGAGCCGCATTACGACGTGATAACGAGCCCCGGCCAGGTTCAGATCTACGAGGCGATTATGGAAAACAGCGACGGTGCGGTCACCTACACTCTCCTGCGCGGCGCGGGCTACGCCAAGGACAATCGACTTCTACCCGCGGGCTTCGACAAAGCGAAAGCCGGGGACGAGATCGCCGTGCACGGCAACGCAGAGAATGATGGAGACTTCACCGGCGGTTCTGACACGCTCACCTACCGGGTCGACGTGAGCGGGCACAGCGGGCCGTTCGATATAACCGCAAATCTGCTTTATCAGTCAGTCTCGTACCGTTTCGTCAAGGACCTCCGTTCCGACAGGACGGCCGAGATCAAGGCCTTCACGAGTTATTACGACAAGCGGGATAACAGTTCAACACTGGTGAAAAGCACCAGTCAAACGGTCCAGTAGAATCAGGAAAGCCCTTGTTTCTTAAGCCGGTAGAGTAGTATGTGGCGGGGAATGCCCAACAGGTCGGCGGCTTTGGTGTGATTGCCGCGAGCTCGCCGACCGAGGCAAGCTTCTCGCTTGGGCGGAGCCGGGACTGCATTTTCTTTAGACGCTTCAGGTTGAGTCGCATCCTGTAATAATAATAGCTGATTGCGGCTCCGCTGATACCTCCGACGGTTAACGGGATGACATTGCGTTAACGAAAAAGGCGAGATCACCCTCTGATCCTGGCCGAAGCGGCCGCCGTAGCCCTCTCCCGAGCCTCCACCGAGCCCCACGCCATACCTGCCGCCAACGCGCTAGAACGTTTGATGGAAAATCGTTAAAAACTCAGCGCCATGGCGCCGACGATAAACCCAATAATTATCGCGGCAGAAACCCTATGATTCATTGGAACTCTCCTGCCCGGAAGGTAAGAAATATCATTTGCAGTCCAAAGTTATTCCTCCATTCAGCGGTTTGCTTTAATCAGATAACTGACTATCCTGATAGTTAGATTTGAATCACCAGGGAGTTATCCTGCTCGATTATTCGAACACCCGGTGGCCGGAATGCCAAAGCCCTTAGCAACCTTCAAGGAAATCGTCTCTGCCGCGGCTAAGTGCCGCCGTTGCAAAGCGATGGCCAACCGCTCCGCTGTGCTCGGCCATAATAACGGGCCGGTCCCTTCAGAAGTGATGTTCATCGCGGAGGCACCCGGCAGACTCGGCGCCGATCGAACCGGAATTCCATTGTGCGGCGACCGCACCGGGGAGAATTTCGAAACACTGCTCAGGAAGGCTTGCCTGAGGCGTGAAGACGTCTTTATCACCAACGCGGTGCTGTGCAATCCGCGTGACGAAGGTGGGCGAAACCGAAAACCTTCAAGCCGGGAACTGTTTAATTGCGCTCGTTTTCTGACGGCTCAACTCGAAATTGTTTCCCCGAAAATCGTTGCGACACTCGGCGCGACAGCCCTCGAAGCGCTGAGAAAGCTCCAGCCCCACGATCTCAACCTCGCAGCTCACGCGGGCCGGCCGCATGCGTGGCGCGGTGTGATTCTCGTGCCGCTATACCATCCTTCTCCCCTGGCCCAAGCGCACAGGCCGCTCGTTTGTCAAAAAACCGATTTTCTGAGTTTGGCCGAACTCGTCTTTTCCATTTCTTGACAGCCGCAAGAGCCAATCCTATATTCTCTGCGGCGGTGTAGCTCAGAGGTTAGAGCATGCGGCTCATATCCGCAGTGTCGTGGGTTCAAATCCCTCCACCGCCACCATGAGTCCTATTATGCTTCCCACAACAGTACTGAATACAATCGAGAAAGCGACGCTGGTATCGCCGGGTGACTGTGTCCTGGTGGCGTTTTCCGGGGGACCCGACTCAACTGCTCTCCTGCACGTGCTTCACGAGTTACGTGATGATTTGGAAATCGACCTCGTCGCGGCGCACCTGAATCACCTGCTTCGCGGTTTGGAAAGCGACGGAGACGAAGCCTGGTGCGCCGAATTCGCGGGCTCGCTCGGTATCGATTTCCATTCGCGCAGGCTCGACGTGCGGGCCGAGAATCAACGCCGAAATGGCAACCTTGAGGAGACTGCGCGGGAACTGCGTTACGACTTCCTGGAGCGGACGGCCGATGAGTTCGGTGCTCAGAGCATTGCCGTGGGGCACACCGCCGACGACCAGGCGGAGACCGTTTTGCTGCGCCTGCTTCGCGGCGCCGGCAGCGGGGGGCTGAGGGGTATGAGACTACGGCGTGGCAGGATCATTCGCCCTCTGCTGGAGGCCGGCGGCGGTGATGTGCTGGATTATCTCGCCTCGAAAAACCTCGGACACAGGTCCGATTCCAGTAACCGCGAGGAGAAGTTGACCCGCGTCTTCCTGCGCAGGCGTGTAGTCCCGCTGCTGCGAGAGCTTAATCCATCGCTGGAGAAAACTATTTCCACCAGCGCTGCGATTTTGAGCGAGGAGGACGATTTCCTCAATGAGGTGGCCGACGGAGTGATCAGGGACATCGAGCTCGAGCACCCCGGCGGGTTGGCAATCGATGCGGAATCATTCGCCTCCCTACATCCAGCCCTCCAACGCCGAGTGCTGCGGCGTATACTCGCCCGCGGGCGCGGCGATCTGCGCAGCATCGAGTACCGCTCCATCGAAGCGATGCGCCGTTGCGCTCTCAGTGACGGGCCGGGAGTCGATCTCGACAACCTAGCATTCGTCAAGCACGATCATTTGCTGATTCTCAGGCCGAAGGACGAGCGCACCGGCGAACCGCCTGCCGAGTTCCGTTACACGGCCGCCGCAGGGCAAACGATCAGGGTGAAAGAAGTTGACAAATCCTTCGCCCTGAGAAATATTGAGGCATCCGACGGCGTTGAAACTAAAAAACTTAGCGGCCCGGGGCGGGTCCTACTCGATGCAGATGCCGCCGGCGAAACACTTGAGGTGCGTAACTGGCTTCCAGGTGACCGCTACAGGCCGCTCGGCTCACCGGGTCGCCAAAAGCTGCAGGACATATTTATCAATTCCGGAATCCCGCGCAGGGAGCGCATCTCCAGCGTCGTCTTTCTTGCTGGAGGCCGGATCTGCTGGGTAAGCGGGCTGCGAGTGAGCGAGGACTTCAAAGTGATTCCTGAGACTTCACGCATCCTCGTGATCGAAGAGGTGAAGGATGGCTAAGCTGAGCAACGAAATATTATTGAGCGAAAAGGAAATAAAGGCTCGCGTTGAGGAGCTGGCGAAGCAAATCAGTAAGGACTTCGCGGGTAACCAGCTGACCATCGTTGGCATCCTCAAGGGCAGCTTCATCTTTGTTGCCGACCTGATGCGGCACCTCTCCGGTCCGGTAACTTGCGATTTCATCCGCGTCAAGATGACCGATAACCAGCACGAAATCCCGCGCGAGCTGAGTTACACCACCCCATTCGAGCCCGAGGGCAAGCATATACTTGTGGTCGAAGACATCCTCGACACCGGCATCACCCTCGACTACATGCTCAACCAGTTGAAGGCCCGCAAACCGGCCAGCCTGAAAGTTTGCGTTCTGCTGGATAAAACTGAAGCCAGAAAGATTGAGATACATGCCGACTACACAGGTTTCCAGATACCCAACAAATACGTGGTTGGCTACGGACTGGATTATGGAGAGAGATACCGCGAGCTTCCTTACATCACCTGGGTTGAGTAATCCCGATCCCCTACAGGCAGGAGGTATGCGATGAGTTCCAGGATGAAGACACTCGCGCTCTGGCTGGTGATCATCCTGGTGGTCGCCCTCCTCTATCGGATTTTCATCAGCAGCGAGGAGCCGCGAGAGAAGCTCGACTACACAGAATTCATGAGGCGGGTGCAGGATGGTTTGATCAGCTCGGTTAAAATCGCCGGCACCCGCGCCGAAGGCGAATACACCACCGTCACCGGCGAAGAGGGCTACCGATATTTCGTCGCTACCGTTCCGTACAACGACGATGAGCTCTACCCCATTCTGCGTTCGAACAAAGTCAAGACCACGATTGATGACGCCAACCAGGACGGCTGGTTGCAAATCCTCATCGGCTGGGCCCCGATGATCCTGCTCATCGGCATCTGGATCTTTTTCATGCGCCAGATGCAGGGCGGCGGCAATCGCGCCGTCAGCTTCGGCAAAAGCCGCGCCAAGATGCAGGCCCAGACCGGCAAGAAGGTGACGTTCAAGGATGTCGCCGGGATCGAGGAAGCCAAGGAAGAGCTTGCCGAGATCATCGACTTTCTCAAGGATCCGCAGCGCTTCCAACGCCTCGGCGGCCGCATCCCGAAGGGCGTACTGCTGGTCGGACCGCCCGGCACCGGCAAGACACTGCTGGCACGAGCGATATCGGGCGAGGCCAACGTGCCGTTCTTCTCAATAAGCGGCAGCGATTTCGTCGAGATGTTTGTCGGTGTCGGCGCCAGCCGCGTGCGCGACCTCTTCGAACAAGGTAAGAAAAACGCTCCCTGCCTGATCTTCATCGACGAGATGGATGCCGTCGGCCGCCATCGCGGCGCCGGACTCGGCGGCGGGCACGACGAGCGCGAGCAAACTCTAAACGCCCTGCTGGTCGAAATGGACGGCTTCGCGAGCAACGAAGGCATCATTGTCATCGCCGCGACCAACCGACCCGATGTCCTCGATCCCGCGCTACTGCGCCCCGGGCGTTTCGACAGGCAGGTGGTTGTCGACCGCCCGGACGTCGGCGGCCGCGCCGCCATCCTCAGGGTCCATACTCGCAACCTCCCGCTGGCAAAGGATGTCGACCTCGATATCATCGCCCGCAGCACTCCCGGATTCACCGGAGCGGACCTTGAAAATCTCGCCAACGAAGCAGCCATTTACGCCGCCCGGCAGCTCAAAAACACTGTCGAGATGTCCGACTTCGAGGAAGCCAAGGACAAGGTGCTGATGGGTGCCGAGCGCCGCTCATTGATCCTCAGCGACGAGGAGAAGCGCAACACCGCTTACCACGAGGCAGGTCATGCGATGGTGGCGCTCACCCTCAAACACACCGATCCGGTTCACAAGGTAACGATCATTCCGCGCGGCCGGGCTCTCGGGGTGACGCAGACAATTCCGGTCGACGACAAGCATACTTACACCAAGGCATTCCTCGAGGACCAGCTGGCCTATGCGATGGGCGGCCGCGCGGCCGAGGAGGTGTTCCTCAAGCATTTCACAACAGGCGCCGGCAACGACATCGACAGGGCTACCGCCATCGCGCGCAAGATGGTTTGCGAGTGGGGCATGAGTGATAAGATGGGACCTCTCAGCTTCGGCAAGCAGGAGGAGCACATCTTTCTCGGCCGCGAGATCGCCCAAGCTCACGACATGAGCCAGAAAACCTGGGAGATCATCGATACCGAGATCAAAGACTTCGTGATGCGCAACTACGAGCGCGCGAAAAAAGTAATCGTCGAGTGCAAAGACAAGGTCGAACTTATCGCGCAATCTCTACTGGAGATGGAGGTTCTGGACGGCAAGGAGATAGATATGCTGCTCGCCGGCGAGAAGCTACCCGAGCGCGCACCCAGGGAGAGCCGGCGCGAACCGGAGCGCGACAAGAAGGATGATGCCGTAGGAGAGTCGTTCGCCGGGCCCGAACCAGAGCCCTCGCCTACGGGGGGCTGAGGAGGCATGGCGCCTGCCCCCAGCGTTCTCCGCATCGGCTCCAGGAGCTTTGATCTGGCTGAGAAAGTCCTGATTCTCGGCATTCTCAATGTCACTCCAGACTCATTTTCTGACGGCGGCCTGCACCTGGATCCCGAAGCCGCGATCCGCCATGCTCTGCGTATGGAAGCGGAGGGAGCGGATATTATCGATGTCGGTGGGGAGTCGACCCGACCGTTCTCGCAGCCGGTCACCGAAGAGGAAGAGTTGGAGCGGGTAATTCCCGTGATCGAAGGGATAAGACGCCACTCCGACATCCCGATTTCAATTGATACGGTAAAGTCGGCTGTTGCTCGTGCGGCGGTCGCCGCGGGAGCCGATATGCTGAATGATGTGAGTGGGCTGACGCGCGACCCTGATGTGCTAAATGTCTTGCAGGACAACAATTTACCTGTTATTATCATGCACAGCAAAGGCACTCCGGCGGAGATGCAGATCGATCCAAGCTACGACGATCTGATGGGAGAAATCAGCGGCTTCCTTTTCGGACAGGCAAAGCGGGCAATTGCAGCGGGGGCGCCGGCAGGCAGTGTCTTCATCGATCCGGGAATCGGCTTCGGGAAAACTGCGGAGCATAACCTCACGATATTGAAAAGGCTCGACATCCTAGTCGAATCCGGTTACCCGGTTGCTGTGGGACCGTCGCGCAAGTCGTTCATCGGCAAGCTGTTGGGGCTGGACGCCGGCGAGAGGCTGGAAGCGACGCTGGCGGCCGCCGCGATCGCCGTGCTCAACGGTGCATCGATCGTGAGATTGCATGACGTGCGAGAAGGACGCAGGGCAATAGACCTGGCACACAAGATTCGGGAAGCGGAAGGATGATCGAAACGATCCTCCAGTGGTTGGACGCATTGAACCTGACGCGGTTCAAGCCGAAGGATTTCCTCGACATCGTACTCGTCGCCGTCGGCGTCTACTACCTGCTGATCGTCATCCGCGGCACTCGAGCGATGCGGATCGCTATCGGCATCATCTTCCTCGTCCTGCTCAGCTACCTCTCTAACGAGTTCAAACTGGAAACCGTGCAGTGGCTGCTAAGCAATTTCTTCACCTATCTGGTAATCGCCATAATCATCCTCTTTCAGGCGGAGATCCGCAAAACACTCGCCCAATTCGGCAAGAATCCTTTCCGCAAGCGCAGCTCAAGCGACGAGGATTTCCGCACCCTCGAGGAGGTTTGCCTGGCCGCCTCACTGCTGGCCAGCAAGCGCCACGGCGCGATAATCGTCATGGAAAAAGCGCAGGGCCTGAAGAACTACGTCGAGGGCGGCAGGCAGATCGATGCCGAGGTGAATTACGACCTGCTGATCGCGATATTCAACCCCGGCAGCCCGCTGCACGACGGAGCAGTGATCATTCAGGACAACCACATTGCAGCAGCGGCCTGCTTCCTGCCGCTGACATCCAATCCCCAGCTCAGCACCACTTTCGGCACGCGCCACCGGGCGGCTGTCGGCCTAACCGAAGAGACGGACGCCGTCGCGGTGATCGTCAGCGAGGAGCGCGGCGCCATCTCTGTAGCGCAGAACGGCCGCATCACCAAGCCGATGGAAGGCAAGGCTTTGATGAAGCTGCTTAGCTACATTTTCATCCGGAATCGCGACATCCCGCCTCGAGACATCGCGCGGCGGACCAAAGACCTCAAGCAGTACGATTTCAGCAGCCTGGAGGCCAAGTAACGAATGAGCTTTCAGAGCCAGATGAAAGAGTTTCTGACACGGGCCAGGAGGGCTGCGATCAATAACCTCTGGTTGAAGCTGATTTCATTACTGATGGCCTTCACTCTGTGGTTCATCGTCACCGGCGGCGCGAAAATGGAGGAAACGATCCAGGTGCGCCACGGTCTCGAGCGCTTCGTCCCCGACGGCTGGGCGATCGCTGCGACGATGGATCGCGAGCTCGAGCTGCGCGTGCGCGGCCGCGATGACAATGTGATTCGGTTGCTCGATCCCGGTGAGGTTAACCGCCTGGTCACCATTAACATCGATCCCGGCCTGATTCAGCCCAAGAAGGGAGTTCAGCGAATTGAACTCACGGCGAACAATGTCAGCCTTCCGTCGGGCGTTGAGGTGCTGGAGGTCAGGCCATCGACGGTGCTGATGCAGATCGACAGCGTCGTCTCCCAGGTTAAGCCGGTACGGGTCGCCGTAGTCGGCCAGCCGAGGGAGGGTTTCCGGCTGCTCGGGGAGCCGGTCGTCGATCCTGCTGTGGTAACCGTCACCGGCGCGCAACAGATCGTGGAATCGGTTCGGGAGATCGTGGCGGAGGTATCGCTCGACGACCGCGGCAAAGACGACGGAGTAGCCGCCGTCACGCTTCAACGGATCCCGCTGCTAAGCTACAGCGAAAATGCCGTGGAAATAGCACTGGACATCGTTGAGATCAGCGACACGCGGTCGTTTACAATTGACGCATCGAACTTCGACTTCAGGGATGGAGCAGAAAGTTTCGCAGTCGACGTCGATCCGATGCAGATCGTGCTCAGCATCGATGGACCTTTCTCCTGGATCAACGCCCTACAGCCCGAGGAGATCAGGATCGTCATCAGCAGGCAACTTGTCGAAAACCTTGACCGGCGCACGCCGATAAGCTTCAGTCCCGACCTGGTTGTATTCACCAGTCCCGTGCGGACTGAACTCGTGCAAATCAGAGCAAATCCCAGCGACTTCTTCGTGGTCGTGTCATCAAGATAACAGGGGGAAAGAGCGGTGACCAAACTCTGTGTCAACGTGGATCATATCGCCACCATCCGCCAGGCGCGTGGCGGCGACGAACCCGATCCGGTGTTCGCCGCGGCGATCGCCGAAACCGCCGGCGCTCAGGGAATCGTGATCCACATCAGGGGCGATAGGCGCCACATCCAGGACCGCGACCTGGAAATCTTGCGCCGAACGATAAAGACACACATGAACGTCGAGATGGCGGCAACCGATGAGATGATGGAAATCGCCGAGCGGATCGGCCCCGACCAGGTCACACTCGTGCCGGAGCGCCCGGGAGAGGTAACGACAGAGGGCGGCCTCGACGCGGCAAGCATGATCGGCGAGCTGAAGGCCGCAACCTCCAGGCTGCAGCAGGCAGGCATCCTTGTCAGCCTGTTCATCGATCCCGATCCGAAGCAAATCGAGGCGGCGGCAGCGATCGGCGCGGATATGATTGAGATCAACACCGACGCATACAGTCTTGCGCGCACGGAGGAACAGCACATCAAAACTCTTGCAGCCATTTTGGCTGCAGCTGAGAAGGCTGCCGGCCAGGGCATGCGGGTCGCCGCCGGACACGGCCTGAACTATCGAAATGTCAGCGAGATAGCAGCCATCGAGATAATCGAGGAGCTGAATATCGGGCACAACATCATAGCCCGCGCCGCGCTTGTCGGCCTGGAGATGGCAGTCCGCGACATGGTAGCCCTCACAAGCTGAGAAGCTTCAGAACAATCCTGCCCCTTGGCGCGTCTAAACTATTGGATCATACATTAGGGTGATGAAATGAGCGGAGAAGGCAACAGCGAGGTGAAGCATCTATACCGCTCGCGTAAGGACCGCATCCTCGGCGGCGTTTGCGGTGGACTCGCGGAATATCTTGAAGTCGATCCGACGATTGTCCGCCTCTTGTGGGTGATCTCCGTCTTCGTTTTCGGATTCGGCGTCCTGCTCTACATCATCGCCCTGTTTCTCGTCCCCAACAATCCCAAGCAAACTGCCCCCGAAGCCGCACAGGCGGCGCCTGAACAGCCACAGCAGCAGGCCAAACCCAAAGCAGACTGGAATCTCGCTGTAGGCATCGTGCTGCTTGTGCTGGGCGTAATCTTCCTCTTGGGAGAGTTCGACTTCTTCGATTACCGCTGGTTCCGCTTTCACTTTTTTCCCTTCCGTCTTTTCTGGCCGCTACTGATCATCGGTGCCGGCATTTTCTTCGTCGTCAGCGGAACAACGGTACGCGACACGTTCAACGGCGTTCGCGAGAAGGCTGCGGCATCCAAACTTCGAAAGAGCCGCACCGACAAAATGATCTTCGGCGTCTGCGGCGGACTCGGCAAGGCCTTCGACGTAGATCCGACAGTGATTCGAGTGCTCTGGGCGATCGGCACGCTCCTCAGCGGCGGGATTATCTTCCTGGCCTATATCGTCCTCGCCGTGATCATGCCTTTCGAGGACGAGCAGGTGAAATCGGAGCCGGCAGACGGCGGCGATTCAACACGCCATTCCACCGTCTGAAAGCGGTATTGCACCGAAAGCTCGAGAGGCTGTTTCATTCCCGACATTCCCGGAGGAAGTTGCGTTTCCCACTGTTGTATTGACACGTCGAGCAGCTATCCGGTAGAAAGGTGTGATAAATACTGTCAGTAAAACTCTATCGCAAGGAGCCATCTCGTGCCGGACAGCTCTGACATCATCGTAATCGGCGGCGGCCCTGTCGGCCTCTATGCGCTCTACTATGCCGGCCAGCGGTCGATGAAGGCGAAGGTAATTGAAGCGCTCCCCGAGCTCGGCGGCCAGCTATGGGCATTGTACCCCGACAATGACGTCTACGACGTCGCAGGGGTGCCTAAACTCAAGGCGAGCACCTTGGTCGAAAATCTCAAGAAGCAGGCGTTGCAATACAAACCGGAGGTCGTCTCCGGCGAGCGCGTGATCGGCATCCACAAGCACAAAGACCACTTCGAGGTTGTCACCGACAAGGGCGGCCAGCACACGGCGAAAACGATCCTTCTCGCTCCCGGACCTGGGGCCTTCATTCCCGGCGCTATCTTCGACCAAAAGGTCAAGGAACAGAAGAAGCGGGGCCTCTTCATTGAGCTGGATAAAGCCACCGAGCTGGCCGACAAGCGCGTGCTGATCTGCGGCGGCAAACGTGAAGCGGTCGGCTGGGCGATTGATGCCGCTACCGTCGCCGACGCCGTCACGGTGATCAACTGGGCCGACATCTTCTCCGCCGACGAGGCGCGCGTCGATACGATGTTTACCCGGCATGTCGACGTGATGACCCCCTATGAATTGCTCGAGATCCACGGCGTCGAGAAGGTGGAGGCGGCGACGATCATCCACAGCGAAACGCGAGAGAAAGTGAGGCTTAAAGTAGATGCCGTGCTGATGGCGCGCGGCCAACTCACCAATCTCGAGCCGGTCCGCTCCTGGGGCGTCGAATTGAAGGACAACGGCGTCGTGGTCGAGCGTACGATGCAGACCTCCATCCCCGGGCTCTTCGCCGCGGGCGACATCGTCCACTATCAGGGTAAGGTCAAAACCATCGTCGCGGGCGCCGGGGAGGCGGCCATTGCCGTCAACAACGCCAAGGCATTCATCGACCCGAGCGCCTCGCCACAGCCGCGCTACACCGCCGAAGGTTAAGTCAAACTCAACGCATGAAAAAGGCTCCCCTTAATAGGGAGCCTTTATGTCAATTTTCTATTTCTAATCAGAGATCTTCACGCTTGACCGGATAGGCACACTGCGAGCGCAGGCGTGCCATCTCTTCGTCGATAATTTCATGCAGCCGTGCGACTAGTTCCTCACCCGGCTCAATCATCTCCTTGGTACCGTCCTTGCGCCACTGCAACTCCACCTCGCCGCCTGCTATGCCCCTGGAGCCGACGATTACGCGGTAAGGTATGCCCAACAGGTCTGCATCTTTGAATTTGAAGCCGGCGCTGGCGCTGCGGTCGTCGTAGAGAACCTCTATGCCGGCATTAAGCAGTTGCCGGTAGATCTCTTCCGAGACCTCGACGACCCTTTCGTCGTTGGGATTGGCACTGAGCAGATGGACTTGGTAGGGAGCGATGCTTAACGGCCAGACGATGCCGTTGTCGTCGCAGTCCTGCTCGATTGCCGAGGCGGCGATGCGCTCGACGCCGATGCCGTACGAGCCCATCACTATCGGCCGCTCCTTGCCGTCCTCGTCGAGAAAGCGCGCGCCCATCGCGTCGGCGTACTTGGTGCCGAGCTTGAAGATGTGGCCGACCTCGATGCAGTCGAGCACCTTTAACGGCTCCCCGCAGGTGGGGCAGGGATCGCCGTCGATGACCAGACGAAAGTCGCCGTAGAGGTCGATCTCCGCATCGCGCTCGAGGTCGATGCCCTTGTAGTGGAAGTCGTTCTCGTTGGCGCCGGAGACCATGCCTTTCGTTCCCCTCAGCAGATCGTCGGCAAAAATCCTCATACCCTTAAGGTTGACCGGTCCGACCGAGCCCGGCATCGCCCCGGTGTACTGTTGCACCTCTTCGGGATGGGCGGGGCGGAAATCAGCGCCGAATATCGAAAGCAGTTTTTCCTCGTTCACTTCGTAGTCGCCGCGCACCAGCACGAGGGCGGGCTTGCCGTCGCTGTCAATGTAAACGCGCGACTTGGCGGTCCGCTCCGCCGGAATGCCCAGCTCGCGGCCGAGGTCCTCGATCGTGCGCATGTTTGGTGTGGGAATCTTCTCGAGCGGCTCATCGTCGAAAATCTTCGGTTCAGGCTTGGAGGAGGCCACTTCGACATTGGCCGCATAGCCGCAAGCCTCGCAGCGAGCGACGCGGTCCTCGCCGCTGATGCTGGGCACCATGAACTCCTCGCTCGCGCTGCCGCCCATCAGGCCGCTGCTGGCGCCGACGACGAAATAGTGCAGGCCGCTGCGGCTGAAGATGTTCATGTACGCCTGGCGGTGGAGGTTGTAGCCGTAGTCGAGGCCTTCGTCGTCGCAGTCCAGAGTGTAGCTGTCCTTCATGATGAACTGGCAGGTGCGCAGCACGCCGCCGCGCGGGCGCTCTTCGTCGCGGAACTTGAGCTGGATGTGGTACCAGATCTGCGGCAGGTCGCGGTAGGAGCGGATGAAATCGCGGGCGTTGAAGCAGATGACCTCCTCGTGCGTCGGCGCCAGGCAAAGCTTCTTGCCCTTGCGGTCGGTGAGCCGCATCAGCACGTCGCCGAAGTCGCTTGCGCGCCCGGTCTCCTCCCAGACATCGAGGGGGTTGAGCGCCGGCATGAACATCTCCTGAGCGCCGATGGCGTCCATCTCCTCGCGGATGATATACATGACTTTGTTCATCGTGCGCCAGCCGAACGGCAGGTGGGTATAGACGCCTGCCATCAGCTGGCGGGCCATGCCCGAGCGCAGCATCAGGACGTGGCTGGCTGCGGTGGCCTCCGCGGGGGTCTCCTTCAGAGTGGGAACGAATGCTCTGCTAAGTCTCACTTAAAAACCTCTCCGGATATCAATATCTACAGGTTGCGCGTAGTCTAGCGGCAGCGCCGCTTGCGCGCAACAAGCTACGCAATTGTTTACGGATAATTGAAGCGCGAATTTCCTGCAGTCAAAGAAAATTCAGGGATATATGCAGCTGATGCCGCGGCAACGGTTTTCTCAGCTTTTACCCCTGAGCCGGTGCCACAGTCGACTGAGGGGGCCGTTTTGGGGAAAGCTGTCTTCTGCAGGAGCCTTATTGTTATCGTAGCCGAACTGCACAAGGCCTGCGACGGCCGAGAACTCGGGCTTGGCGATAGCGTCGACGATGCCGCCAAAGCCGGTGGGTACCGCCACGCGCACCGGCATTTCAAAAACCTGCTCGGCGAGGTCGACGGCGCCGCGGAGTTGGGCGGTACCGCCGGTGAGGACGATGCCGGCATTGAGCCGGTGCAGGGCGCCTTTGCGGCGCAGTTCCTCCCTCACCAGTTTGAAGATGTCCTCCTCGATGCGGGCGTTGATGATCTCGATCAGCGTATCGCGGTCGACCACCCTGCTCTTGCCCTCGCCGATGGAGGAGATCTCGATCGAGCCCTTCTCTGTCGTGGCTGAGCTCAGGGCGGCGCCGTGTTCGATCTTTATCCGTTCGGCATCGGGAATCGGGGTGCGCAAGCCGACGGCGATGTCGTTGGTTATGTGGTCGCCGCCGATCGGCAGGACGGCGGTATGCCATAGCGACCCATCGAGATGCACGGCCACGTCGGTGGTTCCGCCCCCGATGTCCAGCAGCGCGACTCCCAGCTCCTTCTCGTCGTCGCTCAGCGTCGAAAGGCTGGCTGCCAGCTGCAGCAGCACGGTATCAACGACCTCGAGTCCGGCATTCTGCGCGCAGGTGACGACGTTGCGAATCGATGTCGAGGAGCCGGTTACTATATGCACGCCGACTTCGAGACGCCTGCCGGAAAGCCCGAGCGGGTCGTGCACGCCGTGGTCGTCGTCGATGACGAATTCCTGCGGCAGCAGGTGGATTACCTCGCGGTCGCTTGGGATAGCCACGGCGCGAGAGGCACTTATCACACTGGCGATGTCGTCCCTAGTGATCTTCGGGTGGTTTTCCGGAAGCGATATCGAACCGCGGCTGTTGAAGCTCTTGATGTGTCCGCCGCTGATCCCTACGTAAGCGCGTTCTACGCCGACACCCGCCATCAGCTCCGCTTCCTCCACGGTGGCGCTAATCGCTTTCTCGACCGCCTCCAGGTTGATGATCGCACCCTTGCGCATCCCGGAACTGACTGCGGTGCCGAAGCCGAGAAGGGTTAGTTCGCCGTCGCGCTCATCGGCAATCAGGACGCAGACTTTGCTGGTGCCGATGTCGAGTCCGACGATTTGGCTGCTGCCGGTGCGCCTAGCCACCTTGCCCCCCAGTCGCGGATTTAATAACCAGACGACGATCAAACCGCAAGTCGATATAGTCTATCTTATTGTAAAGCCTATGGATCGACGCTTCAACGCTGAAATACTTTTCCAGGCTGTCCACCAGATCTCCTCGCCCGCCATCGAAAAAGAAATCGCAGTCGATGGAATTAAGGCGCAGTTTCATCTTTTTCAGCGGAGCAACGTATATTTCCGACAGCACCTCGAACCAGTCGGGCCGCCTCAGCTTGAGATCGCCCAGCATGTCGGTGGCGAGCCGCAGGCGATTAGTCCGCTCCTCCGGCTCGAGACCGTCGACGGCGCCGATCAGGGGCAGGCCGATGAACGGATGTTCCGGTCGGAAGCGGTCGATCAGAATGCCCGAACCGTCGGTAAGGAATATCTCGCCCTGTAGAATCACAAGGGCAGTTGGATGCCTCTCGTCAACGGTGATCTGCAGCGTGTCGGGCAGCACCTTGCGCACACGGGCCTCACGAACCCACGGATGTGCTTCTACCGCCGCCCGCACTTGCTGCAAATCGACAAGCAGCACATTGCCGGCCGTCAACTGCCGAACCGTCTCCGCAATCTCCGCGTGCGATGCGAACTCCGCACCCTCTATCAGAATCTCGCTGACCTTAAAGCTCTCGGGATTTGTGAGGAATTGGTAAGCAGCCAATGTCATTCCGAATGCCGCGCCGATCAGGATCAACGCCAGTGCGGAGACCAACAGGAATCGGCGCTTACGCCTGGCCTTGCTGCGCTCGACCCCGTGCCCCGGACGGAGAAAATGCGGATCGCGGCTCACACCGTCTTCGAACCTCCCGTTGCTTCTTCTTCGAGCATTGCCAGCGTTTTGCGGGCAATCTTCCAGACATCACCAGCTCCGAGAGTGACCAGAATATCGCCGGGCTGAAGGCGCTCCATCAGGTAAGCCGGGACATCGGCGAGGTTATCGATGAAGAGGACGTCGCCGTGCCCGTAGCCCTTGATCCCCTCGGCCATCTGTTCGGCGTCGACCCCCTCGATAGGCTGCTCACCGGCCGCATAGATATCGGTGACAACGAGCACGTCAGACTCGTTAAAAGAAGTCCAGAACTCTTTCATCAAGGCTTCGACGCGCGTATAGCGGTGCGGCTGGAAGACACAGACGATACGGCGGTTCCACGCTTCCTTGATCGTACCGAGCGTGGCGATGATTTCGGTCGGATGGTGTCCGTAGTCGTCGAGCACCATCACACCGCCGGCTTCTCCGATTAGCTGCAGGCGGCGGTCGGCGTTTTCGAACCGGGCCAGCGATTCAAGCATTTTGCTCACCGGAATCTGCAACTCGAGCCCGACGGCGATCGTGGCCAGCGCGTTGAGAATATGGTGGCGCCCCGGAGTGCGTAGCTCTGCGCGGCCCAGCTTGTCCTCCTTCCAGTAGACATCGAAGGCGGAGTGGAAGCCCTTGATCGCCGGCGAGCGGGCCTGCAAGTTTGCCTGCGCCGAGAAGCCGTAAGTGGTAAAGCGGCGCTCGAGGCGTGGCAGGATCGCCTGCACCGCCGGATCGTCGCAGCAAAGAATGCCCACGCCGTAGAACGGTACCTTGTTGACGAACCGAATAAACGCGTCCTGGATATCGGCGAGGTTTTCGTAGGTATCCAGGTGCTCGGCGTCAATGTTGGTCACGACCGCCAATGTCGGCAGCAGCTTGAGGAAGGAGCGGTCGCTCTCGTCAGCCTCCGCGACGAGATACTCTCCCTGCCCCAGCTTGGCGTTGGAATCGATCGAGTCGAGCCGCCCGCCGATGACGATCGTCGGGTCCAGTCCGGCATCGGTTAGCAGCGCTGCGGCCATCGAGGTTGTGGTGGTCTTGCCGTGAGAGCCCGACACTGCGACGCTGTACTTCATCCGCATCAGCTCAGCCAACATCTCCGCTCGGGGGATGACAGGAATCTTTCTATTCCTTGCCGCAACAACTTCGGGATTGTCGACGGTAACAGCCGAAGAGTAGACGAGCACCTGGGCGTCTTCGACGTTGGCGCCGTCGTGGCCGATGGCCACAGTCGCTCCCAGACTGCGCAGCCGCTCCACAATCGGGCTGTTTTCGAGATCTGAGCCGGTGATGGAATAGCCGAGATTGAGCAGCACTTCGGCGATGCCGCTCATCCCGATCCCGCCGATTCCCACGAAGTGAATCCTGTCGATATTTCCGCGCATCAGTAACCTTTCCCTGCAAGTGCGATTAACTCAGCCGCTATCCTCTCCGCAGCGTCGGGGTGATCAAGTTTCCCCAGAGCCTCACCCATCAGCGGTAGTTCATGGCGGCGATCATACCAACCGAGAATCTCCTTCACCAAGCGTTTGCCGTCACTTTCGTTCTGGCGCAGCAGCATCCCGCCGCCGGCACCGACCAGTGTCATCGCGTTAAATTCCTGATGGTTGTCGGCGGCCGAAGGCAGAGGTACCAGGATCGCCGGCCTGCGCGCCGCGACCAACTCAGCCACAGTGGTCGCGCCCGCGCGGCAGATAACTAACTCGGCATTGCTATAAGCGGAAGCCATGTCTGCGATGAAAGGCTCGACGCGGGCTTCCACTCTCGCATTCGCGTACTCGTCGCGGACCCGCTCATAGTCCAGTTTTCCGGCCTGATGGGTGATCATCAGACCGCAATCCGCCTGTTTCAGAAAAGGCAGCGCATCGATGACCAGGCTGTTGAGGCCGACCGCGCCCTGGCTGCCGCCGATGATCAATAGACGCAAAGGGCCGCTCCCCGCCTTGATGGGCTCTCCTCTCACTTCGCCGCGCACAGGATTTCCCGTGACGATCGTCGGACATGTCATCCGCTGGGAGGTCTCCTCGAATGCAATGAAGCTAAGTTTCGCGCGACGGGCCAGTTTGCGGTTAGTGAAACCGGGAAGCGAATTAACCTCCAGGAGAGCCAGCGGGACCCTCAGCATCGAAGCCGCCAGCCCGACGGGGCCCGAGGCGTATCCTCCGCCGCCGAGCACCACGTGCGGTCCGAATCCGGCAATGGTGAACGCCGAAGCAATGATGGCCCAAGGGAGTTGCACCAGGGTTACTGCCCTGCTGAGCACCGATTTGCCCTTGAGCCCGCCGATCTTGAGGTAGTTGATCCGGTAGCCGGAGTCAGGCACAAGGCGGCTTTCAATGCCCCGTTTTGTGCCGATGAACAGTATCTCGCTGCCGGGCGCCGCCTCTTCGACAGCTCGAGCCACCGCCAGCATCGGGAACACGTGACCACCCGTGCCGCCGCCTGCAATGATAAGTCTTATTTTCGGGGCCACCTGCCTATTCCTTTTTACAGTATTGCGACACGTTCAGCAGCAGCCCGAGCGCGCCCATGGTCATGATCAAGGAAGTGCCTCCTGCGGAGATCAGCGGCAGTGGAATACCCTTCGTCGGCAAAAGCGTTGACGCCACGCTGATGTTGATCAGCGCCTGCCCGACTACCATCGTCGTGATTCCCGCCGCAAGCAGGAAGCCGAAGAGATCGCGTGCAGTGAAGGCAATCCGCAGGCCCCTTGAGAACAACGCGAGATAGAGGGCAAGAATCATCAGCGATCCCATCAGCCCCCATTCCTCGCCGATTACCGAGAAGATGAAATCGGAGTGCGACGCGGGCAGGTAAAAGAGTTTCTGGCGGCTCTCCATATAACCAACGCCAGCAAGGCCTCCCGAGCCGAGCGCGATCTCCGACTGGATTGCCTGGAAGCCCGAGCCGAGCGGATCAGCCGTGGGATCGAGGAACGCCTGGATGCGCTGCAGTCGGTATGGGCTGATGCCGATGTAGAGTCCCACTCCGAAACCGGCGATCACCAGCAACACAATCAGCTTACGCATGCCGATGCCGCCCGCGAACAGCACCGCCAGCGAGACCAGCGCGACTACGGCTGCTGTGCCGAGATCAGGTTGGATACCGATGAGAAAGGCGATGGGTGTGACGAAGACCGCCAGTGTCAGGAAGAGAAATCCCCACGAGGTCAGCATGCCGCGCCAGCGTGCGGCGATGGCTGCCAAAGCGATCACCAACGCCACCTTTGCCAACTCGCTGGGCTGGAACGAGACGAAAGGCAGCGTGAACCAGCGGTTTGTTTTGTTGACCGCCGGCATGAACAAAACCAGCACGAGCAGAAAGACAGAAATCAGGAGCACCGTCATGTAAATTCGCGGCTGGGCAAGGATCTTGTAATCGAAGACCATCATCATGCGCATCAAGGCAAAGCCGATCACGGCCGCAACGATCTGTTTGATCAGGAAATAGAAAGGTGAGAGGCCCTGGTCGAGGGTCGTCGCAGAAGAAGCGCTGAAAACCACCGCCAATCCCGCGACAATCAACGCCACGGTTAGCAGGAAGAGCGCCCTGTCGGGCTGCCAGTGCCTGACCTCAGGTCCTACCATTCATAAGTCCCCTGACGATTGCTTTGAAATGTCGGCCTCGCTGCTCGAAGTTGTCGTACATGTCGAAGCTGGTGCAGGCTGGAGCGAGCAGCACCACGTCTCCGGCATCCGCCGCTTTCAGCCCGGCCTCGACCGCCTCCTCCATCGAGCTGCAGGTTTGTGCAGGCGCGGCCCCTTCGAGCGCCATCCCGATCTTGGGAGCGGCTTCGCCGATCAGGATCAACTGTTTGACGTTTTGCTCCACCAGCGGGCGCAGCGCGGTAAAATCGCCGGCTTTGTCACGCCCACCCATTATCGCTATCACCGGCGAATCGAAGCTCTGCAGCGCTACGGCAGCCGAGTCGACATTAGTAGCTTTGGAATCATTGATGAACAGCACGCCGCCGATCTCGCCTGCGGGCTCCAGGCGGTGCTCAAGCGGCTCGAACTTGCGCAGACCGTCCGCCACTGCCTCAGGAGCGGCGCCCAGCACAAAGGCGATGGAAGCAGCAGCCATCGCATTGCCCAGGTTGTGCGGGCCTCGGATGCCGATCTCGGCCGCCCGAAGGATCGGCATGGCCTGCCCTCCCCGCATCAGCACCACCGTATCGTCCTGCAGGCCTACCCCCTCTATCAGAGGAATCGTCCGGCTGAACATGTAAGGCACAGCTTGCGTTGCCGCAGCAATCTCATCAGCGTGCGGCTCGTCGGCGTCGATCACCACAAAATCGCCCGGTTCCTGATTTTTCAACAGGCGCAGTTTGGCGCGCTTGTAATCCTCCATGCCTTCGTAGCGGTCAAGGTGGTCGGGCGTGATGTTGAGAACGCTGGCCACCTGCGGCTGGAACGTCTCGATTGTCTCGAGCTGGAAACTGCTCAGCTCGACAACCAGTATCCGCTCCGGCGAGGTATCGGCCACCCGCTCGATCAGGGGAGAGCCTATATTGCCGCACGCCACGGCATCGAAACCGGCTTCGCGCAGCAGGAAAGCAGTCAGTGCGGTCGTGGTGCTCTTGCCGTTGCTGCCGGTGATCCCGACGATCTTGTCGCTGAGGAAGCGGCTGGCCAGCTCGACCTCGGCGATCACCGGAATTCCCCTCTCGCGCGCCAGCCTGAGTGGTTCGATGGCGGCTGGAACACCGGGGCTGAGAATAATCAGGTCCGCGTCCAGGAAGGCTTCGACCGGATGGCCGCCGAGGTGCCAGGTGATCGGCAAGCCAGCGAGCCCTTCCATGTATTTCTCGAGTCG
>DATKUA010000084.1:0-8981 GCA_035530855.1 Acidobacteriota bacterium
CAGGCGTTGCAGCCGCCGAAGCCGAAGGAGTTGCTGATTGCGACATTGACGTCGAGATCCTCGGAGCCGTCGGTGACGTAGTCGAGCGGGCATTCCGGGTCCCGCTCCTGGAAGTTGATGGTCGGAGTCACTTTGCCGAAATGGATGCTGAGCACGGTCGCCACCATTTCGACCGCTCCGGCCGCCGCCAGCAGGTGCCCGATCATCGATTTGATCGAGCTGATTTTCAACTTTTGCGCATGCTCGCCGAAGACCTTGCTGATCGCGGCGTTCTCGATCTTGTCGTTGAGCACAGTCGACGTCCCGTGGGCGTTGATGTAGTCGACCTCGTGCGGCTCGACCCCCGCGTCTTTGAGCGCGACCTGCATCACCCGCACCATACCGTCGCCGTCGGGGGGCGGGGCGGTGTAGTGGAAGGCGTCGGCGGTGTTGCCGTAGCCGACAAGTTCGGCGTAGATCCGTGCGCCCCTGCGCCGGGCGTGCTCGAGGCTCTCCAGCACAATTATTCCCGCGCCCTCGCCCATCACGAAGCCGTCGCGATCCTTATCGAAGGGCCTGCTGGCGGTCTCGGGGGAGTCGTTGCGCGTCGACATCGAGCGCGCGGCGCAGAAGCCGGCGTAGGGCAGCCGGGTGATGCACGCTTCGGAGCCGCCGGCAAACATGATGTCGGCGTCTCCGCGTTCGAGGATCCTGAAAGCGTCGCCGATGGCTGAAGCCCCGGTCGAGCAGGCGAGCGACGGTGCCGAGATCGGGCCCTTCAGTCCGAGGTTGACCGAGGCCATCGAGGCCGCCATGTTGATGATCACCTTGGTGACGAAAAACGGATTTATCGCCTTGGGCCCCTTCTCGTTTAGTGTATTGTAGCCGCTCTCGATGGTCTCCGAGCCGCCGATGCCCGAACCGATAATCACGCCGGCCCTGTTAGCATCGAATTTGCCCAATTCCAGCCCGGCGTCATTAAAGGCCATAATCGATGAGGCGAGCCCGAAGTGAATGAACCGGTCCATGCGGTTGACGGATTTCGCATCGATCCAATCGCGGGGATCGAAATCCTTCACTTCCGCAGCCATCTGCGAGCGGTAATCCGTCGGATCGAAATGGGTGATCCTGGCAATTCCGTTCCTGCCCGATATTAGCCCGGCCCAATAATCCTCCAGCCCCACGCCGACGGGACTCACAATTCCCATCCCAGTTATGACTACCCGGTTTTTCATCATTATCGTTGTGTACCCTTGTAATGAGATCCGGCGGCCATTCCGCGCCCCTCACACGACATCAATGCTATTCCCTCGACACTCCAAGATGTCAAAATCGCGCTCAGGATTCAAGCCGAAATCACATCCCGGCATGTTCAAACGGAGGTTGGTAAACATCTACTGCCATTTTGCCGTACAACCCAGGAAAATACACCCAATTATTATAAAACCGGTTCCCCAGCCCCCTCTCCCGCAGACCTCCTTTCAAGCACGAAAACACAGTTATAGCTGTGAATCTCGGTAGAGCGGTTGGTCTGGTGATATCTAAGTATCTATTTGATATTGGTGAGGTTCTTACCCGGCTTGAAGCGGATCGTCTTCCCCGGCGGAATCCTGACTTCCTTGCCGGTGCGGGGGTTGCGCCCGATGCCCTTCTTGCGCGGCTTGATCTGGAAAACGCCGAAGCCGCGGAGTTCGATCCTCTCGCCACCCTGCAAAGCCTTCTTCATCATCGCAAAGATCGTATCCACCGCCTGCTCGGCTTTGACTTTTGTCAGGCCATCGACGCTGTTTGCTACAGCGTTAACGATATCAATTTTGATCATAAGGAAATTCCCCCGATCGTCAAAATGCCCCCCGCTGGCGGCTTGCAGCAAATGAAATATATCGACTAAACTGTTAACCTGTCAAGGGAAAACTGTTTCGGCGACTGCGCACGGGGCGCCCTCACCACTCCCCTCTTCGCACCTCCAGGATGAACGGAACCGTCTCGGGAAGCTTCAACCTGATCTTGTCGACCCACTCCAACGCCTCCGTCCGGGTGCTGAAAAGACCAAGGCATAGACGATAGCAAGCCCGGTCGCTGACCGTTATCGGAATCAGGAATACGGGCGCGTCGAGAGAATCGAGCGAGCTGATCGACTTTGACAGCATGGCTCTGCTGCAGTCCACCTCGACGGAAATCGTGAGCGCCCGCTCTACATTCATGAACCCTCGCCACTTATCGGCGGCGCCGTCGAAATCGCCGGCCTCGGCCAGGGCCGTCGCTTCGTCGTGGATCTCTTCGAGGATCGGCCATTTGCCGGACCAGCCGCTCTCGGCCGCGACGGCCTCTTCGGCATAGGGCGCCTCTTCCATCCCCTCCCGCAGGAGCTCTATCACTCTTCGTGGGTTAATGAACTCGCCTCTCGGCTCGAGGTACGCCTTCCTCACCTCAAACCGAGCCATTTCGCTGACATAGCGTTCCGCGGGCAATTCGAGCGGCCTCAATCCCAAAGTCGACAGAGCGGGGATCTGCGCCGTCACCTCCCCCGGCTGCTCGGCATCGGGTTCGGCCTGGCTTTCCGGCTGCTCTTCGACGGTCTGCTGTTCTGTTGAGCATCCCTGCACCAACAGAACAACTGCCGCGGCGGCGAGGATTGCAAGGATTGCCTTCATCAGATACACGTCGATGGACCTGCGCTTCTACTAATCAGGGATTCTGTTCAAACTGCCTGACTTTCTGCCGAGCACGCGGCACCACCAGGGGGCCGTCGTTTGAGACCAGCGTGGCCGACTCGTATTCGAGAGAGGCGCGATAATGATTGAGCGCTTCCGCACGGTAGCCGAGGCTCTCGTAGCAGATACCCAGGTAGTATTCTACCGTGCCGTGGTTGATGCCCGGCCTGTCGCCGAAACTTACCCGGCGCAAGTAGACAATCGCATCCTCCCACGCGCCGAAGTGAGCCAGCGCCAGCCCCGTGTTCAACAAAGCCAGCTGCTCTTTTTCCGTCCCCGGATTCAGCTCCGCGACAAGGCTCATTTCCGCCATCGCCGCGTTGTAGTTGAAGCTCTGGGAGAACAGAGGCAGCAGCACAGGGGATTTCCCGAGAACGATCTCCCTGATGTTGGTCGTGCCGGACTTGCTGAACTCCAGCACGAAGCTCTCACCCGGCTTTTTACCTCGCAGCGACTCGATCACCTCGCGGTAGCCGGAAACGGGATTGCCGTCGACAGCGGTTATCGCCTCGGCCACTTCGACGCCCGCTTCGGCCGCCGGAGAGCCGTCGAGGACCGAAATCACCACCGGTCCCATGAACATCAAAGTGTCAACCGCCGTGATCCCCAGCCAGCTCTGCTCGAGGTCGAAGCGGAAATCGAGTCGGCGCACAGCGCGCTCGACGCTCGTCGGATCATCAATATCCACGACGAACGAGTCGGCGTACGGCCCCTGCGTCCCGGCGATGAACAGGCGGAACCTGGTGCCGATTGCCTTTTCCTGGAAAACAGCCACGCCCAGCAGATTAGTCCCGAGACTGCGGCAGGCATTCCTGAAGCGACGATATGTTTCATCGGGAATCCGTCCCTCAACGGCTCCCTCCGCCATGAGCCCTTCGAAATCAGCAGGATCCAGGGCGCCTTCCTTCAACAACTCTCGGAGCGACTCATCCTCGGGACCGATGATCCGGAATCTTTGCACCCTGCCGAACAGCTGATCCAACTTGGCGCTCGCCGCCTGGCGTTGATCTGCCTCCAACCGCCCCCTGAACACCGCTCCCGCGTAGGCGAAGGCCGGCAACAGCACAACATCCACATCGGTCTCCTGGTCCTTCGAGACGACGGCGTTGGCCTTGAACATGCCGCCAGCATGACGAGCTTCGACCAGGTATTCTCCGGAGCATAGGTTTTCGAAAACCTCTTTTCCGCGCTCCTGAAGTTCGCCGTTGAGCATAACCTCCGCGCCGCCGGGCAGGCCGTTGAGCCGCAGGCTGCCCCTGCTGGGCGGCATCACCAGCAGCTCGCTGAGCCAGAAATCATCGGGGGCCGGGATGTCAAGCAGCCGCTGTTCGCTCGCGTAGCACTCCTTCCCCACGGTCAACTGATGCGTGCCGAGCCCGACATATTCGATCGCGAACTCGGCGGAAACTTCGTCGGCCCGCAGATTCAACTCGGTGAGCTTGTCGATGTAGTCGCTGCCCGCCGTGCCGGATGTTATGCCGACGATCTCGCCGTCGAGCAGCACTTCGGCGCCTGCGGGAGAGGTCCTCAAGTAAACTGTGGCGAGCGTCCGGTTGAGTGCAACGCTTAACTCGCTCGTCTTATCCGGCTCGATCGTCACATGCCTTTCTTCAGGCGCATAGCCGCGCGGAGCCAGCCTGACATCATGCTCGCCGGCCAGCAGAACCAAGGCCTCGCCGCCGCTGAGGCCGGCAGGCTTCCCGTCGAGCTCGATTTCGATGCCCCCGGGGTTGGTGGAAACCGCCAGGAAGCCCACCATCTCTCCCTTAAGCGTGGAGAAGATGTCGAGGTACATCGGGGAAGCGAACTCGCCGGCAATCACGTAGCTGGGCGAATAGCGAATCAGTTTGCGGAAGTCCTCTTTACCCGCTTCTTCTTCCGCCATATCCAGATGCGAGAGCGCGCGGAACGCCAATGCCTGCGGGTAAACCCGGCTCTCGACCTCATTCAGTTCCGCCCCGGCCGCCAGCTTGCCGTCCACCTCATCGATAATCACGGTCATAGCCGCGATCGCACCCTCGAAGTCGAACTGCTCGTACTTCGTTTTTCCCGCCTCAAGCCGCAATTCGATTTCCGACTTGACTTGCGCCGAGGCAATCGAGGCCGTCATCAAGCCAATGATAATCAGCACCGACAGGACCGGAAAAATTCCTCTGACTTTCCCCCGCATAGTCGCCCCTACTTGAACCTGATCACAGTGTTCTCACGCCGGTCGGCGATATAGATTCCGCCGCTGGAATCGACAGCCAGACCGCGGGGATCCCTCACGCTGTCTTCATAATACACCGAGACAAGCGGCTCGCCCACGGGGCTGAAGATGTAAACCGAGCGCTGCCGGCGGTCCAGAACATAAAGATTGTTCGCGCCGTCAACGGCCAGGTACCTCGGATCGCGCAGCTCGCTCCCCCCGAATTTGGGGCCGATCGACAGGAGCCGCTTGCCGGCGGGATCATATTTGACAATCTGCCGCTCCTTGCCGTCGAGCACATAAAAGTGCCCCAGGCTGTTGATCGCTATGTCGCGAATATCCTGGTAGACCCCGCTCGGGAACTCTTTCTCGACACTCATGTCGGACTTGAAGCAGATGATCCGCTGCAGGCGGCGGTCCCACACATAATACTGCCCCTGCGGTCCGATGCAGAACGCCATGATGTCGCTCAACGGCTCCGGCGTCTCGCCCGTCGCAGACGAAGGAATCATCGCGAGCCTGGCGCCCTCGGCAAACAGCATGCGGTTGCTCAAAGCTATTACCCGACCCGCCGGGTCCACATTGATCATGTCCGGTCTGCTGGATCTGATTATCTCGACGGAGGCTTCCTCCGTAATGATCGCCAGCACGCGGTTCAACCCCCTGTCGGCGACCAGGAGCCTGTCATCGGGAGTTATCACCATGTAGGTCGGGTCGTCCAGCTTGTAGCCCGTCAGCGTGAAGCCGGCATCCTTGTTGAACGGCCTCAGGCCCGCCTGGGAGCTGAAATGCAGGCGGTAGAGCAGCGTCAACCGCTTTAACGCCTTGTCGGCCAGCTCCGAGTCGGGGTACTGATTCCTCACGCCCTGGAACTCGATCATTGCCTGCACGATGTCGTCCATGAACATGAAACTGTTGCCGATCTCGAACTGGCTGCTGGCGCTCAGATCGCTGTCGGGAAACTGCAGCAGCAGGCGGCGGAGTTTCTCGAGGGCTGAGCTGTACTCGCCCAGCGAGACGTGGACCACGCTCGCAAGATAGAGGGCGTCGTCGGCCATCTCCGACTCGGGGAAGAGCCTCACCACGCGCTCCAGGTTGGCAAGCCCGTCGCGCATCTCCTCCACTGAGCGGCCCGCGTCGAAGAGGATAAAACCGAGGTAGTAGTAGGCCTCGGGTGTCGAGTTGGAGGTGGCGTACTCCTGCATGATCCTGCCGAGGTGCTCTCTGGCCTGGTCCAGGTTTCCCTCTACCTCATAGTAGTAGCGGCTGACTTGCAACAACGCCTCATCGACCCACTTGCTGTCGGCATGGGCGTTGATCACCGTCATGAAATCCTGCAGGGCCTGCCGGTAGTCGCCACTGCGGTAAAACGCGATGCCGCTGTCGAGGGTCCGCTTGGCAATATCGCTGCCGCCCTGAGCCGGTGACTCGGCGGAAAAGACGAACAACGCCCCCATAACCAGAAGCAGAGAAAAGATTTTTTTCATTTTACGCGCACCTGATCCAAATCGGAGACGAGCATGAAATCCTTGATCAAGAGTTTGGAAATTCCGGGATTCAAGTGTCAAGGACGTTTACCGGATGATTTCCCTTCCCCTAATCCTGCCCGAGCCCGCCGCAAATAACAACCCTTATTAAACAGTCAAGGCTCAAATGATCCGGCGGAAATGCTTTGATAATCCGGACTCGAGAGTACACAATACACCAACCAAATCTAACGTGGTGAGAAGACCACAGAGGGGTACGGTGATGAAGCTTTCACGTTTTATCCTGGTCTGTATTCTGGTTCTCGGCCTCGCGACGATCTCTCTTGCCCAGACCGCCGATGCCGTGATCCAGCGCGCCATCAATGCCATGGGCGGCCAGGCGGCATTCGATAACTTGAACTCGATGAGCCTGACAATCTCCGGCACGATGATGGAAACGATGGAGATGTCGATGAAGATGTGGGTGGTCAAGCCCGGCAAGGTCCGCATGGACACGAACATGATGGGTATAGATATCATCCAGGCCACCGACGGCACCGACTACTGGATGTCGAGCGGCGGCCAGGTGACCGACATGCCCGAGATGCAGAAGCAGGCTCTGTCCATGAACAAGGACATGATGACCGGCGGCGGCCTGTCCAATCTCGATGCGATGGGCATCACCACAGAGTATCTCGGCAAGGAGAGCGCGGGCGGTGTCGAAGCGGACGTTGTGAAGTTCACTTACCAGAACAGCACTTCGGGAAAGTGGTATTTCAGCACGGCCGACGGCCTGCCGTTTATGGCAAGGATGGAAATCGGCCAGGGCGAGATGGAGATGCGCATAGCCGAATACAAGACTTTCGGCCCGCTCAAGATGGCCACGCAGTTCCAGATGGATACGCCCCAGGGTGCGGTGATCATGAAGATTGACGACGTGCAGATCAACCAGCCGATTGACGCGACCCTCTTCACGCGCCCTCAATAGATCCGATTCAGGCGGCGGGTTTTCAGCGGTCCCCGCCGCCTTTTCTCTGTACTCCTTTGGGAGAAATCTGGATAGCAGCCCCGACCGTCTGTCATTAATTCAATATCAAGGGCTCTCGATCCGCCCGCAGGCTCCGGCATTCTCCTCCACGATTCCCAGAATCAGCCGCGTCGCGGCCGCCATGTCGCTGAGCAGGATGTTCTCGTCGGCGGAGTGGATGTCGTTCATGCCGGTGCCGATGATGATCGCCTCGATGCCCGCGCCGTTGTGGAGGTTGGCGTCGGTCCCCCCGCCGCCGGCGACAGTGGTGAAGTCCCTGCCCCAGCCCTCCAGCACCCGGCGCACGAGGCCGACGGAATAGGCGTCGTCGGCGACATTCATGCCGGGGTAGGAATTGGTGATTTCGATTCCGACACTCGCTTTGTGGCGCTTGCCGTCGATCTCGATCTCGACGCCTTCTACAGCCTTGCGGTAGGCGCAGAAGATGTCGTCCTGCAGTTTCTGCAGTTTCGCCGGGTTGCGCGAGCGCATCTCTCCGATCACCTTCGCCGAGGGCGGGACCACGTTGGGGCCCCTGCCCGCCTCGACGACGCCGACGTTGCAGGTGGTCTCCTCGTCGATCCTACCGTCCGGGACGGCGGCAATCGCCCTGGCCGCCAGCATGACGGCGTTGATCCCCTTCTCGGGGGCGACGCCCGCGTGGGCCTCCTTGCCGACAAAGGTGGCCGCGTAGCGCACCACCGCCGGGGCGATGGTGGTCGCGGCAAAGATGTCCTTGCCGTCGAGCACGAAGCCGTATTTCGCGCTTAGGAGGCTGCGGTCGAGGTTCTTCGCACCCTGGAGGCTGACCTCCTCGCAGATGGTGAACAGGAGCTCGACATCGCCGCGCGGCGTGTCGGTTTCCCTGATCAGCCGCGCCATCTCCACGATCGCCGCGACGCCGCTCTTGTCGTCGGCGCCGAGGACCGTGTCGCCCGCCGAGCTGATGCGGTCGCCCTCGATCACCGGCTCGATCCCCTCACCCGGCGCCACGGTGTCCATGTGAGCCGAGAACATCAACGCCGGCGCCTCCGCGTGGTTCCCGGGGATGTAGACCACCAGGTTGTCGGCGTTGCCGCCGACCGCCTGCGAGGCGTTGTCGGTCTTGTATTCGTAGCCGAGCGCGTCGAACTGACGCTTCAGGTACGCCAGGAATTCACCCTCCCGCCGCGAGAGGCTCGGTATCCGCACCATCTCGAGGAAACTGTGCAGCAGGCGTTGCTCGTCAACCATTTTCACCCCCCCTGGTTCCGATGATCCCCGTCCCGGCCGGGAGATAACGGGATGTCATCGGACGAGTATAATTCAACTGCGCGATCATTTCCCAGGGTGGCGCTACGCTTACCTTGGGCTGGCACTGTTGTTCCCTTTCAGGGAACTTCTGCATCCGTCGCCCATGATGCCGGAGTCCTAAAGGCGAAGTTGTTGATCCCTTTCAGGGAATTGGATGTGTGTCTGGCTCCATCTTCCCAGGGTGGCGCTTCGCTTACCCTGGGCTAGCACTGTCGTTCCCTTTCAGGGAACTTCTGCATCCTCCCGCCCATGATCGGAGAGTCAAACCCCGTAGGGGTTGCACAATTCGTAGCCCGGGGTCAGCGAAGCGCCAC
>DATKUA010000085.1:0-2527 GCA_035530855.1 Acidobacteriota bacterium
GACCACCTCGATAATCTGGCTTTCCCGCCGGCTCAGCCGGTCTTTTTTCTTGTTTTTCATCAGTTCACATCCATTTTAAGACTATCCCCTGAATAAATTCTTTCTCATGCGGGGGAGTTAGTCAAGAACAAATCCGAAAAAAATTCGTATTTCTGCTTGACAGGCCCCGGCGCATCAATTAGATTTATCCCGAAAAATATTCGGACATACTGCCGAGTCAGTGTGGAGAGTAATTTGGGGGTGAAGAGGTGAGAGACGGCAAAGCGGTTTTTTCTTTCCTGGTGATGAGCCTGGCGATAGTAGTTGCGGGCACGCCTGCGATGTCGCGCGACGGCCGCAGAGTCAATCAAGAAACAGTAACGGCGGAGGATGAATTAATCGTTCCCAAAACCGAATCCGCGATCAAAGTTGACGCTGTGCTCGACGAGGAAGCCTGGGAGTGCGCGCTGATGCTGGAAATCAAGTACGAGGTGAGCCCCGGTGAGAACGTGCCCGCGCCGGTGCGCACCGAGGTGCTGCTGACCTATGACGCGGACAATTTGTACGCGGCGTTTCGCTGCTTCGATCCCGATCCATCGTCTATCCGCGCCCATCTGCGGGACCGCGACACTCTTGGAGGAGACGATTGGGTGGCGCTTGTGCTGGATACTTTCAACGATGAGCGCAGGGCTTGTGATTTTATTGTGACAGCCCTCGGCGTGCAGTACGACGCGATCGAGAGCCCGTCGAACGAGGACCAGGGTTGGGACGCGATGTGGGATTCGGCGGGACGCATCACGGAATGGGGTTACGTCGTGGAGATCGCGATTCCCTTCTCTTCACTGCGCTTCCAGCGAGCGGACGGCCCCCAGGTATGGGGATTCGACGCCGTGCGACGTTACCCTCGCGAGCATGCCCATCACATCGGGCTTTTCCCGAGGGACCGCAACAACAACTGCTATATGTGCCAGGCGCTGAAGATCAAGGGCTTCGAGGGGGCGACTCCCGGGCGCAATATCGAGATCAGCCCGACGGTGACTGCCGTAAGTACCGACACGCGCGGCGACTTCCCCGACGGCGAGATGGAGAACAGCAACCGTGACGCGGAGTTGGGGCTGACGGCCCAGTGGGGCTTGACGCCGAACATGATGCTGGGCTTCACCGCCAATCCCGATTTCAGCCAGGTCGAGGCCGACTCGCTGCAACTCGATGTCAACCAGCCTTTCGCGCTCTTTTACCGCGAGCGCCGGCCGTTCTTCACCGAGGGCTCCGATTATTTCGATACGCTGGAAGATGTGGTTTACACGCGCACGATGCGCGACCCGCAATGGGGAATGAAGCTGACCGGCAAGGAGGGTGACAATACCTTCGGGGCGTACGTGGTGCGCGACGAGATCACCAATCTCATCTTCCCGGGCAGCCAGTCTTCGAGATCGACATCTCTGGACATTGCGAACACATCGTCTGTCTTCCGCTATAAGCGGGATATCGGCAGCCACTATACGGTGGGGCTGCTGGCTACCGACCGCGAGGGCGATGAGTATTTCAACAGGACGTTCGGCTTCGACTTCGATTTCCGCCTAACCGGTAAGGATCAGATCCAGATGCTGGTGCTGGGCTCGAGCACCGACTACCCCGACCATGTGTCGGCGTCGTTCGATCAGCCTTTCGACTCCTTTGGCGACCGGCTGATCTCCTTCGAGTACGACCACAACAGCCGCACTTGGGGCTGGTGGGCGGACTACGAGGAAGCGGGGGAGGGATTCCGCGCCGACCTGGGCTACTACCCGCGTGTCGGCTACCGCAATGTCGAGGGGGGCTGGAATTACCGCTGGACGGCGGAGCCCGGCCGCTGGTGGTCCTCCGCATGGATCGGCGGCGAATTGAATCACTTTCAGGACTGTAACGGCGACCTGCTTACCAACCAGGCCCAATTATGGATGGCGTTGAACGCCTCGAATCAGATCGGTTTCTCCCAGCGTTTGCGACGCCTGCGAGAAGCTTACAACCGTCAGGAATTCGATTTGACGATATACTCCCTTGAATTCAGCATCCACCCGTCAGGCAGCTTATTTTTCTACTTTAATGCAAGAGCGGGCGATCGCATCGACTACTACAACACGCGGCCCGGCAAACAGATTCGGCTTAATCCATATATCAGGTACGATTTGGGGAAGCATGTCAGATTGAGCCTCGACCACACGTTCGAGCGCATGCAGGCCGCCGACGCGCATCTCTACACGGCCAACATCAGCCAGCTCAACGCGATCTACCAATTCAACACCCGCTGCTTCTTCCGCGCGATCCTGCAGTACAGCGATTACAATTACAATGCCGCCAATTACACGTACACGATCGAGCCCGAGAGACGGCGCTTTTTCACGCAGTTGCTCTTCTCCTACAAATTCAACCCGCGCACCGTCCTCTTTGTGGGCTATAACGACTCCTACTACGGTGCCAGCGAGTACGGCCTGACGCAGAGCGACCGCACGTTCTTCATCAAGCTCGGCTACGCGTGGGTGCTGTGACTCCGGCGATGGAGAAACCG
>DATKUA010000086.1:0-6597 GCA_035530855.1 Acidobacteriota bacterium
GCCTCCACCGGATCAAGCCTTGCGGCGTAATTGGCCGGCTGGAAGACGGCGAGGAGGTTGAGCAGGGGCGAGCCGATGACGACGATGGCGATGAGCCAGGGGCTGAGATCGAAGAAGCTGGCGCCTCCTGGGACGAATCGCACGAGGACGGGATTGAGGAGCCACTCCAGAGCGAGCACGGCTCCGACACCAATCACAGAGCCGACGATGCCGTTGAAGAGCCCGATGAAGAGTGACTCGGTGAGGATGATCGACCTGATGTCGCGGCGAGTGGCGCCGACGGCTCGCATCACGCCGATCTCGAACTTCCGCTCCATGACTGTGATCAGGAAGATGTTGACGATGTTGAGCAGCGAGATGAAGACGATCACGAGGCTGATCGCCGCGAGGAAGAGAGTGACGACGTTGATGCCGAAGCTGATCGTGTCGGCGAGCTGCTGCTCTCCGGTGGCGTCGTAGCCCATGCCTTGCAGCTCTGCGACGATGCCGGGGACGAACTCGGGTGCCTTTGCCGAGACGTAGAGTGAGGAGTAGAGGTCGCTGTAGCCCTCGAAGAGCTTACCGTTGATCTCCTTGACGAATGAGATCGGCACGAGGGGGCCGAAGATGGGTGCCCTGTTTGACAGGCCGATGACCTTGATCTGCTTGGTGTAGGTGTCGTAGGTGCGGTCGTTGGCGATCTCCAGCCAGAAGGGGACGGTCTTTATGGTGTCTATGGTCAGCTTTGGGAGGTCGAAGGAGACGCTGAAGGTCTCGTTCCAGGCGACCACGAGTTGCGGATTGATCAACGCCGGAACCCTGCTGTCGCCCTCCTCATAATGCCAGACCGAGGGGTCGTCGAGCTCGCCGACGATCAGCTCGTCGTCGACGCCGGAGACGCCGACGCGCGAGTTGGCGCGGTTGCCGGGGCTGAAGAGGTAGAGGTAGGAGCGGGCCTCGATCTGCATGATCCCATGGACAGAGGCGACTCCGTCGATGGCTTTGATGCCGTCCAAGGCTTCGGTGTTGAAGCGGTCCTCGCGCTCGGCGAGAGGTGTCTCCTCGGTTTTGCCGCCGAGAAGCTTCTGCATTCCGAATCCGAGAAGGTTCCCCTCGTAGTGGGGGTTGACCTTCATCTGGTTTGCCGGGAGTTGTTCGATCAGGTGGTCGAAGATGAGGTTGCGGACGCCGCTGGTGAGCGAGAAGAAGAGGATGAGGGTGGCGAGACCGAAGATGACGCCGAAACTGCTGAGCATGATGCGGCGCCTGTTGCGCCGGACGTTCTGCCAGCTGCTGGTCAACAGGTTGTCGAGCCTCACGCTGCCCCTCCCTGCAGTTCTTCGATGGTAAATATGCGCTGCGCAAGTGATGCCAGCTCTCCATTGTGGGTGGCGATGATCAGCGTCGCCTTTTCCTCCTCGGCCAGCCTGGTGATCAGCTTGATGATCGACTTCTCCGTGTCGGCATCGAGGTTGGCGGTCGGCTCGTCGGCGAGGATCACCTTCGGCCGGTTGATGAGCGCGCGTGCGATGGCGACCCGCTGTTTCTGGCCGCCGGAGAGCTCCGAGGGGTAACGCTGCGCCATTTCCTTGAGGCCGACGGTCTCCAGCGCGTTGAGGGCTTTCTTCTCGGCCTCGGAGTGCGAGATGTCGGCGAACATCAACGGCACCAATGCATTCTCCAGGGCGTTGAGGTGGGGCAGCAGGTTGAACTCCTGGAAGATGAAGCCAATGGTTTTGTTGCGGTAGACGGCGAGCTGGCTCAGCGAGAGCTTCTGCAGGTGCCGCCCCTCGACCTCCACATCGCCGTCGATATCGGTGTCCAGCCCGGCGATAATGTTGAGGAGGGTGGTCTTGCCCACGCCCGAAGGCCCCATGATTGAAACTATCTCGCCCTCATCCACCAGAAGATTGAGCTGCTGCAGCACGGTGACTGTCTCCCGATCCCGCTCGTACTTCTTCGTGAGATTGTTTATTTTTATCATTTCCTTCTCTGAAATGTGCTCCCAGGGCGGAGTATACTACATGAGGTTCAGAGGGGGAGCAATCAAGCTTTATCTGTTCTCACCGGCAGTAACGAAACGCCGGGACGAAAGTTCCAGGGGGTCCCGGATGACCTGCCACTTGCAATAAACCCCGTTTGACCCTTATAAAGTGCCTTCAAAACTAGTGTCGCTCGAGGTAAATACAGGATGGAGCCCATCATCTTATCGATTCTGCTGTTGGTGGTATTCGTCCTCTTTCTGACGGAGATCATCCCGTACGACGTGACTGCACTGCTGGCGGTGTTATTTCTCGTGGTTCTCTCGCTGCCTGAGATTAACCATATTCTCAGCGTGCTTACGGGCTATGAGATCGGGCTGTATTTCCTCTCCCACCAGCAGGCGGTGGCGGGCTTCGCCAACGAGGCGGTTGTCACGATCGGGGCGATGTTCATCATCAGCGGAGCGCTGATGCGCACCGGCGCGGTCGGCTACCTGGGCGACAAGATCATCGCGATCTCCAAGGGGCGGCCGATGCGGGTGCTGATCCTCTCGATGATCACCGTCTCGGTATCGAGCGCCTTCGTCAACAACACGCCGATCGTGGTGCTATTCGTGCCGATCATGCTGAGAGTCTGCTTCCAGTACAACCTCAGCTCGAGCAAGTTCCTCATCCCGATCTCCTACGCATCGATTCTCGGCGGCACCTGCACATTGATCGGCACGTCGACAAACCTGGTGGTCAGCGATGTGGCATCAAAAATCGGCAGCAGCAATCCCCAGTTGAACCTGCACCCGATCGGCATGTTCGAGCTTCTGCCGGTGGGGGTGCCGCTCGCGGTGGTGGGGTTGTTGCTGATCGGCCTGCTGGCCTCGCGGGTGCTTCCGAACCGCAAGACGGTGACCTCGACGCTTGCCGCGACCGAGCAGAAGCGCTTCATGACCGAGCTGGAGATCCAGCCGGGAAGCCCGAGCATCGGCAAGACGGTGTGGGACGCCTTCCTGCAGCGCTGGGCCGACATGCAGGTGATGGAGGTCATCCGGGGAGAGACAGTCATCTACCCGCCGGTCGACCGCGTGCAACTGCAGGAGGGCGACATCCTCCTGACCAAGGGCACGGTCAACGACATCCTCGGCGTGCAGCGCGAGCAGAGCGCGGTGATCTCCCCGGAGCTTGGGATGCACGGCGTGCGGATCACCGAGCGCAACTTCACACTGGCCGAGGTGGTGATCATGCCCACCAGCCAGTTCGTCGGCAAGACGATCGAGGAGGTGCAGTTCCACCGCCGCTACGACGTCAACGTAATCGCCATCCTGCGCAAGGGCCGGCACATGCACATCCAGGAGAAGATCCGCAACGTCGAGCTGGCTGTGGGCGACACGCTGCTGGTGCAGGGCGGCGAGGACGGCATCGCCAAGATGCGCCGGGCCGAGAACGTGCTGCTGCTGGAAGGCATCGGCGAGTCGGTCTACAACCGCAACAAGGCCCCGATAGCCATCGGCGTGATAACCGGCGTGATCGTGGGCGCCACGCTGACCGATATCCCGATCATGGTGCTTGCCGTGCTGGGCGCGCTCGTGCTGGTGTTGACGCACTGCCTGCCGATCAAGGAGGCCTACAAGAGCCTCGACGCATCGGTGCTGGTGCTGATCGCCTCGACGATCGCCCTCGGCAACGCGATGTCCAATACCGGCACGGCTCAGCTCTACGCCGACACCGTACTCTCCTTCGTGGAGGGCTACGGACCCGTGGCGGTGCTGGCCGCGTTGTTCTTCCTCACCAGCCTGCTGACCAACTTCATCAGCAACGGCGCCGCGGCGGCGCTGATGACCCCCGTATCGATTGCAACGGGCGCGGCTTTGGGTTTCCAGCCGATGCCCTTTGTCATGGCCGTGCTGTTCGGCGCCAGCGCCTGCTTCGCCACGCCGATCGGCTACCAGACCAACCTCTTCATCTACGGTCCGGGCGGATACCGCTTCACCGATTACCTGAAACTCGGGGTGCCGCTGATTCTGATTCTGGGCGTGATCGCGGTGATAATGATTCCGATGGTCTGGCCGTTGGTGGCACTGGCCAATTAATCCTGTTTTGCGTTTGTCTAATATCTACTCGAGGTATGATTTCCGGCTGGTGAAAAGCGCAACCGTGCAGAACATCAATCCGATCTCGATGGCGAGCAGCGTCAAGAGGAAGGGGAAAGAGTTATTCAGAGCCGAAACCGTCGGGTAGAGGCTTTCAACGCCGAGCATTTTAAGCAAACCGGCGATCCTGCCCCCCGGAACTGTGAACAAAATGTAGAACTGAAAGAAGAGGAGTATGGCGATAAAGATACTCAAAAAGCGACTGAAGCCGGAGATCATGAACTTGATGTCGTGAATGAAATTGACCAACAGCACCAGCAGGAACATGAGGTTAAGCAGGCGTAACAAGATGTATGCCCCGCCGGCGACGGAGGATGGATCGACGAGGAAGATAACCAGCAGTTGCAGCAAATAGCCGCCTAAGAAGTAACCTACGTCGAAAAGAATTCTCGTAGCACCGATCCCCGCGATGCCGACCGGCAAGCTAATAAAAATCTGAAATTTTTTATCAGTTTTGCGACTGATCAATTGCATCACGTAACCGAAAGTCAGCAGCAGGATGGTGTTAGCCGTGTAGCCCTCCTGAATCGAGCCGAGATCGGCTACGGACAGTAATGCCACGAAGAAGTAGGCGAGAGCGATCCAGAACCAGTGGTAGGCAAGCTCGGCTTTAATCAGTTTCCACACCGTTTGCTCCCTTGAGGATCTGCACGGCGATTTCCTGAATGCCCATGCGGCTGACCTCGATGTTTTCGGCGCCGGCGGCTTTGAGTTCCTGCAGCCGCGCCTCGTAGTCGGTGCTGATGATCCAGTGCTCATTCCCCTTGCCTTTGTGGCTCTCGAAACGTCCGGTCTCGAACTGCTGCCGGGAGTGGCGGAAGGTGATCCTGCGCCATTTGTCGGTGAGAAAATCCTTGGGCGTCTTGAGCAGGAGTCTGCCGTTGTTGATGAAGGCCAGCTCGTCGGCGAGGCGCTCGATGTCGGAGAGGATGTGGGTGGAGTAGAAGATCGCCCGCTCTTCGCTCTCGACGACCTCGAAGAGCACGTCGAGCAACTCGGAGCGGACGACGGGATCGAGGCCGACGGTCGGCTCGTCGAGCAGCAGCAGTTTCGGACGGTGGGCGAGGGCGGCGACCAGGGCGAGCTTGACGCGGTTGCCGCGCGAGAGATCCTTGGCGCGCTTGCCCAGCGGCACCTCGAAGCGCCTGGCCAGCTCGGCGGCGAGGTCGCGGGACCAGTTCGGATAGAATCGGGAAAAGAAATTGAGATTCTGCATCCCGGTCCAGCGCTCGTAGAACACCTGCGTGTCGCCGACGAAGCCGATGTCGAGTTTCCACTCCGGCCTGAAGGGGTTGTTCGGCCGGCCGTACACCTGCATCTCCCCGCTGTCGGCTTTGACCAGGCCGATGAGGCAGTTGATCGTTGTCGTTTTGCCCGAGCCGTTGGGCCCCGCGAAGCCGAGCACTGTGCCCGGCTCGAGCTCGAGGTTGAGCGGCCCGAGCTGGAAGCCCGGGAATTTCTTGACCGTGTTGATGAAGTTAAATGCTTTTGTCATCGCCGCTCTCCTCGCGAAGGATTTCGGTGACCACGCTTTCGATCTCCTGTTTCGACAGCCCCTCCGCCAAGGCTGCCGAAACAAGGGATTCGATTTTCTCGTTCAGTCTCCGGATCGCCATACTCTTTTTCATCGCTTCATCCAACCCCGATACGAAAAATCCCTTGCCCCGGCGGGAGTGAATCAGCCCTTCCCGCACGAGGCTCTCGTAGGCCCGCTGCACGGTGATCACGCTGACCCGCTGCTCTCGGGCGAGTGATCTGATCGAGGGCAGGTCGCTGTCGGCGGCGAGCTCGCCGGCCAGGATCTTGGCGCGGACCTGCCGCACGATCTGGCCCTGCAACGGCTCGTCGCTAAGGTCGGAGAGATTAAGAATCATCCTGTCACTCGCCGTCGGCGCGGGGAGCTCTCCCGCTTGTGCCTATTGTATATACGCAATATATACAGTAAGGTTCAAAATCGCAACTGCTTTTTTTTCTCGGGTGGGAAGGAGTCAGACCTTCCTGCCGGTCTTGCTCTCTATGACGTGAAGCATATCCGCCTCGAGCCGGTCGAGGCTCTTGTCGCTGGTGTCGAAGAGCACGGCGTCCTGCGCCCGCCTCAGCGGCGAGTCCTCGCGGGTGGAATCCCTGGTGTCGCGCCTGCGCAACTCCTCTATCACACTCTCGAGGCTTTGCTCGATGCCGCGCTCGATCAACTCGTCCTTTCTGCGCTGTGCGCGGATCGGCAGGCGCGCGTCGAGGAAGAACTTCACGTCGGCGTCGGGCAAGACGACCGTGCCGATATCGCGCCCCTCCATGACCACGCCACCGCGGCGCCCCAGGCGCCGTTGCTGTTCGACCATCGCCTCGCGCACTTCCGAGACGGCGGCGACACTGGACGCGGCCTGCGATGCTTCGGGAGTTCTGATCTCTTCGCTGACATCCGTGCCGTCGATGAGGAAGCGGGGAATACCGCCGTCTTCATTGTTCTCGATGTCGATTTTCAGGGAGCGGGCGAG
>DATKUA010000087.1:0-3108 GCA_035530855.1 Acidobacteriota bacterium
CCCCGAGGTCAAGCGGATCAGCGTGGGAGACTACATCAGCGCCGAGACTCACATCCCGCACCCCGGCGATCTCCAGGCACTTTTGTGCCAGATGCACATCGGCGAGCGGATGAGAATCCTCGGTGTCGACTGCAACGGCGCATTTGCCGAGTATTTTGCAGTGCCGGAAGTCGTCTGCTGGATCAACGACAAGTCGATTCCACCCGAGTTCGCCTCCATTCAGGAGCCTCTTGGAAACGCCACGTACGCTGTTCTGGCGGAGGATAACGACGTTGCCGGCAAGTCGATGGTGCTGATCGGCGACGGCCCGATCTCGCTTTTAGCCGTCGGCGTCGCCCGCGTCTGCGGTGTCACGAATATTTTCTTGGTCGGCAAGTACGACTTCAACATGGAAATTGGCAGGAAGATGGGTGCCGATCACCTGCTCTACGCCAACAAGGACGATGTCGACCGCGTCGCCTACATCAAGGACCACACCGGTGGCTACGGCGCCGACCTCGTGCTCGACATGGCCGGCAGCCCGCAGGCGTTGGACGAGGGCTTCAAGTTCCTCCGCAAGGGTGGCCGCTTCACAGCATTCGGCATCAGCTCAGAAACGCCGGCTGCAATCGACTACAACAACGGCATCGTCTTCAAGGGCTCCCAGGTGCACGGCATCAGCGGTCGCAAGATGTTCGACACTTGGTACCGCGTGCGCAACTTCCTCTCCTCCGGCCGGCTCGACATCGCGCCGGTCATCACACACATGTTCACCCTTGAAGAATATGAAACCGGCTTTAACGAGATGATCAAGCGGCCGCGTGCAAGTGCCAAGGTCGTCCTCTTCCCCGATCCCGCGGAGCTGGAAGCGGCAAAGAAGCGGCGCGGAATCTGAAGAAACCGGAAACCAAACAACCCTCAGAAGGGAGCGAAGGAATGTACGGAAAGATCAAAGGCGATCTCCAGAAGGAGTTGCAGGAGATCCGCGACGCCGGCCTTTACAAGTCCGAGCGCATCATCATGGGTCCCCAGGGACCGGTGATCAAGGTCAAGAGCGGCCAGGAGGTTCTCAACTTCTGCGCCAACAACTACCTCGGCCTCTCCAGCCACCCCAAGCTGATCGAAGCCGCGCACAAGACCCTCGACAAGTGGGGCTACGGCCTCTCATCGGTCCGCTTTATCTGCGGCACCCAGGACATCCACAAAACGCTGGAGGCGAAGGCTGCAAAATTCCTCGGCAAGGAAGACGCAATTCTCTTCGTGGCCTGCTTCGACGCCAACGGCGGCGTCTTCGAGCCTTTCCTTGGCAAGGACGACGCCATCATCACTGACGCCCTCAATCACGCCTCGATCATCGACGGCATCCGCCTCTGCAAAGCCCAGCGCTTCATCTTCCAGCACGCCGACATGGCCGACCTCGAGGCCAAGCTGAAGGAAGCTCAAGGCTGCCGTTACCGCATGGTCGCCACCGATGGCGTTTTCTCCATGGACGGCGACATCGCCAAGCTGCCCGAGATCTGCGATCTGGCCGAGAAGTACGACGCAATGGTGATGGTCGACGACTCCCACGCCACCGGCTTCATGGGCAAGACCGGCCGCGGCACCCACGAGCACCACAATGTCATGGACCGCGTCGACATCATCACCACCACCTTCGGCAAGGCCCTCGGCGGCGCCTCTGGCGGCTGCATCGCCGGCCCGAAGGAGATGATCGAGATGTCGCGCCAGCGCAGCCGCCCATACCTCTTCTCCAACACGCTCTGTCCCGCCGTCGCCGGCGGCACCATCCAGGTTCTCGACCTGCTGAGCGAGACCACGGAGTTGCGCGACAAGCTCGAGAACAGCACCAAGTACTTCCGCGACAAGATGACCGCAGCCGGCTTCGACATCAGGCCGGGCGTCCACCCGATCGTGCCGATCATGTTTGGCAAGTTCGAGAACGACGCCCCTCTAGCGCAGGAGTTCGCCGAAAAGCTGCTGGCCGAGGGTATCTACGTAATCGGCTTCTTCTATCCCGTCGTGCCCAAGGGTCAGGCGCGCATCCGCGTTCAGATCTCTGCGGGCCACGAGATCGAGCACATCGACCGCGCCGTCGCCGCCTTTACCAAGGTCGGCAAAGAGCTGAAAGTGATCAAGTAGTCATCGTAGCTTCATTCGAGACAGCCAACGGGCGGGCCGCTAAGGCCCGCCCGTTTTGATTAAGGCTAGTAGTCCGTTTCTAATGTCGTGTCTGACGTTTTTTCTATCAATAAAGATTAGCCGCTAATCGACAGCGTTGAAGACCAGACCCCTGAGTTCGTTATTATTGGATCCTTGGGAAAGTGAATAGGCGACGAATACCGTGTTTGATCCCGGCAAACAAGCGGCACTTGGTTCACCCAAAAGATATTCCTCTTGTTTCAGTAATTGCGCTTCACCGAAGAAATTACCACTGGTATCAATCAACCGATAATACATCATCGAGGTTCCAACACGTATGATCTGCACGACGTAATCGCTGTTATTCAATTTAACCAGACAACATTCCCTGCTCCATCCTTCCCCAAGCGGTTCGAAAGGTCCTTTCATCCGTTTCAGATTACTCTTGAATAACTGGTTCTGGACGTAATAGTTGTTGTCCGGATCGTTGAACGTTGCCAGAAAGAGCTTTTTAAAAAGTTGGACGATCTCGATGTTTCCGGTATCCGTCGTTCCCACTCTCGATTCCTTGATCAAGCTGCCGTTGGCCCTGACGCGGGATACATGCGCAACGTCGCCGTAAGTCTTGTCTTCCTTGATGTGAGCGATGAGATAGGTGCCGTCGTCGTCGCGGAGGATGCCGGTGGGGTAATCAGCCTGTGTGGCGTAGCCCCCCGAGATTAGCTTCGCTTGTCCAAGCATAATGCCGTCGGCGTCAAGCACACAGGTATAAAGACCCCTGTCTGCCGTATCGCGATAGGCATAGGCGAGTAAGTACCGTCCAGCCGAAGAAACCGGCGCCGGATGAACCACGGGTATATGGGCGATCACAGGACGGCTGTCAGCACCCGCAGTGAAAGTGTTGATGCCCGCTGCCGCCCGGCCTGTTTTGCTGACCTTGCGGATCCTGATGTTCGGGTAGGACGACCAGACGACAAGGTAGCTGTCATC
>DATKUA010000088.1:0-36884 GCA_035530855.1 Acidobacteriota bacterium
GAGACACTGCAGATGTATCCTGTGGAGCTTCCGCCGTGAAAAATCAGTTTACCGCCGTTTTCGACTGTGGTGATGTACCAGGCGTAGCCATAGGACTGCAGGTTCGGCGTCAGCATTCTTTCAACGGATGCAGGGCTGAGGATTTTATTGTTGAGGATGCCGCGGATGAAGCGGAAGTAGTCCTCAACTGAGGAATAGTAAGCGCCGCCGTCCATTGGCGAATAATTGCGAGCGTTCTTCAGACCGTCGAAATCGACGTAATAGCTCTCCGAGCGACCTTTGATAACCGATCCGATGTTGAAGACGGTCTCAGTCATTCCCAGCGGCTCGAAGATGTTCTCCCGTATGTAATCGGGAACTGCCGTGCCACTGGTTCTGGTGACTATCTCGCTCAGCAACATATAGTTGATGTTGCGATAAGCGTGTTTCGATCCCGGCGCAAACTCCAGCTTGATTTTATTGAGACGCTCGATCCAGTTATCGCCATTGTCTTTCCCCGCCGACCTGGTGAAGACACCGGTTTCCGGCAGTTCCGGTACGCCGGAGGTGTGGCTGAGCAATTGGTGAATGGTTATCTTGTCGCCGTGGCGGTATTCCTTGATGTGCTTGCGAATGGGGTCGGCAAGATCCAGTCGGCCCGATTCGTGAAGGCGGAGGATTGCGACGGCTGTGAACTGCTTCCCCAGCGAGCCCATTTGAAAGAGGATATTTGGCGAGTTGGGCACGCCCAGTTCATAGTTGGCCATCCCGTAGCCCTTGCTAAGGAGAATCTCATCGCCCTTGCCGATCAACACCACACCGCTGAAATTGCCCATCTCAAGATACGGCGCGAAGTAGGAGTCGACCTTTGCCTCAATGCTCTCGTCAGTTCCGCGAGAAAGAGAGGGAAAAAATGCAAGGACCAGTAAAAAGAAAAAGAAAACGGCTGATTTATAAATTGAATTGCTTGCCATAAATTAGTCCTCCGGCCACCATCGAATTTTCACTCCTGTATTAACTTCATATCCGTAATCCAGGCTACAAATTGATGAGCGGGCAGTCGAATAAACCCGGCTGGCTGTTCCGCCTGGCCACGTAGTGCTCGATTATGGATGTGATGTCACTCCTGTAGCAGATATCCGAGCCGTGCGAGGATCGCTGCGTTGACTTCGATCGAGTCATAGAGATTCTGCAGGCGCAGATTTTCGTTCGGGCCATGCTGATTGTTGTCATGATTGGCCATCGGCAGGCCGATTACCGGGGTCCGGAACTTGTCGATAAATAGGTACAGCGGCAGCGAGCCGCCCAGCGAAGGGATTGTCACCAACGGATCGGCTGTTGCGTCTTCTATCAGTTTGATCACGGCGCGCGAGACCGGCAGGTCCATCGAAGTGCGCGCTGCCGGATAACCGTCCTCCCACACGAGCTTCACGATTCGGGGATGAGCCAGCCTCGTCGCCATATCGGGGTCATCGCTGACAATGTAATAACCCTGCTTGCGCAGGTGATTTTCCACAAGTTCCCGGACAGTCAGGGGATCGAGATCGGGCACCAGTCGGAAACCGATGTTGGCCACAGCTTGAGTGGGCACCGCGTTCTTGACCTCGCTGCCGATCTCGCCGACGCGGATGCCCCGGATATTAAGCGCCGGCAACTGGATGCGATCGATCAGCCGGGCGTTGTCGGCTTCGGTTTGGGCCATGCCCCACGTCTTTCGCAATTCGTCGTCGGGATCGGGGGCGGAGTCGAGAACCCTGCGCTCGAATTCGCTGAGCGGACGGACATGATCGTAGAAACCATCGATTAAAATGCGGCCGTCGTTGTCGCGCATCGTGGCGAGCAGATTGGCAAGCAACGCGCCCGGATTGGGTGCCCAGTTGCCGTAGTGGCCGCTGTGCAGAGCGTTGGTGGGGCCGTATGTGGTCATCTCCACACCCGTGATGCCGCGAACGCCGAAGAATAATTGCATGCGCCGCGATTGGTGCACGGGACCGTCGCAGATGAACAGGACGTCGGCTTTGAGGAGATCCTTGTGTGATTCGAGGATCTCTCCAAGGTGTAGTGAGCCGGCCTCTTCTTCACCCTCGAAGAAGAACTTGACGTTGACCGAGAGCGGTATATCGGTAGCGCCGAGCGCGTCGATGGCTGTCAACCATGCGATCACGGGAGCCTTGTCGTCGCCCGAACCGCGGGCATAGAGGCGCCACTCCCCGTCCAGTCGGTCGGGGATATCGCTCCAGCGAATTATCTGCCCCTCGAGCTCGAGCCGCTTGTCGCGAAGCGTCGGTTCCCAGGGCCCCGTCACCCACAACTCCGGAACTACAGGCTGGCCGTCGTAATGCACATACACTGCTATTGTCTTGTCGGCGCCTGGTGTGAGTCTTTCGCCGTAGACAAGAGGTGGGCTGCCGGGCACTTCCAGCAGCCGGACGGAGATACCCCGTGCCTCCATCATCTCGACAATTTTCTTTGCGTTTCGTCCGATGTTCGCACTGTCTGAGGCGACGCAGGGTATCGAGAGCAGATCGGCGAACTCCAGAACGATTTTTTTCTCGTAGGCGACTCTGAATCCCTTCACCTTTTCCCTGACCGCCTTGGCACCCGGATCGGAGGCTTGGGCCTGGACAGCAGTCTGGTATGAGCAGATCAGGGTAAGTGATACCAGCATAATGGCTGCTATTTTCAACTCGGATTTCATCACGGGCTCCTATTTAGAATCTAGTCGTTCCTGAACATCGAAATCATATTCTTGCATGTTATATCCGAACCTGTGCTGACAATAGGGTAACCGGTTTTGAACCGGCGCAAAATCGGCACGTTGTGGGTATGTTGTTCGTTCGACCGGCTGATTGCCGCTCCCTCGAACTTGCCGTTCTTGAAGCTATGGACATCGGACATCGAGGGCGCATTCACGCCCGCAGGTCGTGATACTTGCCGCATAATCTAAATTTAAGAGCGTCCTTGTATGTGGTTAAGCAATTTTTTCTTCCCCAAGCCTTATCCGAATTGTAGCCCTGTCCTGGTAATAAGTGAAATAGGAGCCGCGTTTGCTTACGGTGTTATGTTTCCATGTGGGCACGGGGATGATGTCGGGTTTGTTCGCCATCTATCCGCGCCGGTTGAGATGCTCGGTTTTAAATATTCGCGGAGAGCAGCGTCGCCGACAGCGTGGAAATCACAGAGGATGTCAATAATTTGCTCATGGTATCCCCCTTGATCTTCCAGAAAAATAGTGAGTATCCGGTCGTATGAAGGGTCATACGTTCATTTGAGGTACAGCACTCGACCTATGCCACGTAATCTCGAAGGTGAGACCGTTTCGTCGCCGTAGTCGGCTCAACTCAGGTGTAATGCCTTGTGGGGGACTTGAGCCTGTTTGCACTTCGTCGAGACGGCCTTTTGTCTTCGATCGAAGCGGAGGTCCCGCAATTGGGATTCGATCGAGATTGCAGAGCTTTTTCGATGCTGTCGATCAACACGACGCGCTCCTCGAGAAACTCCTCCTTGCTGCAGTAATCGTCGGCACCGGCACGCCGCGCGCTCTCGACAAGATCATCCTCGAAAAAGTGCGAGAGCATAATAAATGCGGTGTTCTGGCCTTTCGCTCTCAGCGAAGAGAGGAACTGCAGGCCATCCATTGTTGGCATGTCAAAATCGCAGATTATGCAGTTGAAACTCCCGTTTTCCAGCTTCTCAAAAGCAGAGGACGCGGATTCCGCGGAAGTGACCTCGAAGTGATCGGAGGAACGGGTCAGCCAGAACTTTACCTGTTCACGACTGTCAGGATCGTCGTCCACGTGTAATATCTTTATCATTTTCCCAACCTGTTGAGGTCCGGGGTTCTGGTGGGGAAATCCTTTTGATGTTCTACCGGCCCAAAACCTGCGCCCGAGTAACTCGGATACAGAAGCCCTCTTGCTAAATCATCGTCAAGAATCCGGATAACTTTAGGAAAAAGTTGAAATCATAAAGAATTTTTATCCGTTGCGGATGCGCGTCAGGTTCCTCTTGCGACATCGGAGTGACGGAGAAGTGGTTTTTCAAGGCGAACTCCGGGCCGAGGTGCAGATCCATTATTCACGATGTCGGAATCATCCCCTGATAAAATTTGTTCGGCTTGTATGGTGGTTGCAAGCCTTAGGCTATTACTGACCCGCGAAGACGAACTCTCGGTGAGACTACCCTTTTGTCTTTGATTTTGCTGTCTTTTGCGTAGGGCTGGTATCGCCCGAGATGATCGAATATGGTATCATCCCTGCGGGAAAAGGGTGCCAGTTCGCAAGGTTTTATCCGACGCGAGGTCGGCGCCGGAAGTGTACTAAATACAGCCATGACAACGAGAAGAGCCAATGGCACAAGAGAGTAGGAAACGGATTCTCTCAGGGATCCAGCCGTCGGGTACGCTGCATATCGGTAACTTTTTCGGCATGATGAAGCGGATGATCTCCTTCCAGGAGCAAGGTGAACTTTTCGTCTTCATCGTCAACCTACACGCGTTGACGAGCGTTTTCGACGGCGAGACATTACGACGGAATACAATATCGGCCGCAATGGATTTCCTTGCGCTTGGCCTTGATCCTCAGCGCTCGTACTTCTGGGTGCAGAGCGATGTTCCGGAGCACGTGGAGTTAAGCTGGTACCTGAGCAATTTCACGCCGGTAGGCTTGCTGCAGCGCGCCACCAGCTACAAGGACAAGGTGGCTCAGGGCCTGCCGACGAATGCCGGGCTGTTCACTTACCCGATTCTTCAGGCGGCGGACATCCTGCTCTACCAGTCCGACTTGGTGCCCGTGGGTAATGATCAGAAGCAGCATGTCGAGATGACACGCGATATCGCCATCCGCTTCAATAACTCTTACGGCGAGGTCTTCAACCTGCCGGCCCCCGACGTCGACGAGAACGTCGCCGTGGTACCCGGTATCGACGGTCGCAAGATGAGCAAGAGCTACGGCAACGCGATATCCATATTCGAGGACCGCGAATCGCTCAGGCAGAAGGTGATGAGCATCGTCACCGACTCCAGTCCCGTTGAAGCCCCCAAGGATCCTGATACGTGCACTTTATTCGCTTTGTACAAGTTATTCGCCTGTGAAGATGAAGTGATCGCTATGGCACAGTGTTATCGTGGTGGCGGCCTCCGTTACGCCGACGTGAAGAAGGAGCTTCTTGAGTTGATCTGGGATTTATTCAGACCCTTCCGCGAGCGGCGCGAAGAACTCGAGGCCGATCAGGCGAAAGTGCTCGAGATCCTAGACGAGGGTGCAAAGAAGGCGCGCGTGGTAGCGCTGGAAACGATAGAGAAAGTCCGCGAAGTCACCGGAGTGCGGTACAGGCCTTGAGCCTCGATTTCGGCAGAATTTCCCTCTCGAATTTAATCCTGCGGACAGAGCGGCGAGAATATTCTTCTGGAATGTAAGTATAGGGGGCAGTTTAAGTTACGGCAATAGTATCAGTTGCAGCAGCCGGCATCGGCCTGCTCTGTGAAGAAGTCCTTGAGAAGACGCTTGACGCGGGTGTTGTTGCAGCAATAGTTATCGGTGACCTCGATGATCAAAGCGCTGCTTTCCGCTCCGATCTGCATCTCCAGCGTCATGTCCAATATCGCGACGCAGGTGTCGGCTGGGAGGACGTAGGTCGCGTTCATTATTTCCTTGGCTTCGTAGATCTCCTCGAGGTTTTGCTTGATGTCGTTGTAGAAGATTTGGTCGTCCTTGCTGAGATTCAATGCCACAAGGTAACTGGTCATCCCGCGCCTCCTCTCACTCTGCAGAAGTCTTTCACATTATAGTCACAAATCAATTTTTAGACAACCGCCCGGGTTTGCCCATAACTATGCGCATAATTATTATGTGTAATTGTTTCAATATTTTAGTGGGTTGCAAGCTTCCGGGAATCGAGCCTCAAGCAGCCGTCGGTGACTTCTCGTCCTCGGCGGCGATTAGCTGCCGCAGAGCTTTGGCATCGGTCAAGACAGCGCGTGTCGCGTCCGACTCAACCGGCTCCCCGGCTCCGCCGGTGCGCCATTCCTCGATCTTGTTCATCCCCGCGAGGAAGAGACCCAGAACGATAAACGCTCCCGGCGGCAGAATGGCAAGGAGCAGGGGCGGGAAGTCAGGCCCGAACAGCGTGATGCCGAGGATCGAGCCGTTGCCGATGATCTCGCGCACTCCTCCGAGAGCCGTCAACGCCAGGGTGAAGCCGATGCCCATGCCGAGGCCGTCGGCGAAAGCATAGTGAGCGGCATTCTTTGAGGCGAAGGCCTCGGCGCGGCCGAGGATGATGCAGTTGACGACGATCAGCGGGATGAAAAGGCCGAGCGCCTGCCATAGTTCAAACAGGAAGGCGTGCATCACCAGGTCGACGATTGTCACGAAGCTGGCGATGATAATGATAAAGCATGGGATGCGAACCTTCTTGGGAATGAGGCCGCCGAGCAGGCTGACGACGATGTTGCTCATCACCAGCACGAAAGTCGCCGCCAGGCCCATGGCGATGCCGTTGATCATCGATGTGGTTACGGCCAGGGCGGGGCAGAGCCCCAGGACAAGGCGCAGGATAGGATTTTCATTCCAGATGCCCTTGAATAATTCCTTTGTGAATCTCATCTGCTACCCTCCGCTTGCTCCGCGGCTTTGAAAATCGTGTCCACGTTCTCCAGGAAGAAGTCCAAGGCCATCTGAACCGCTTCGGTGACGGCGCGGCTGCTGATCGTCGCGCCGGTGATCGAATCGATCGAAGGCTTATCTGTGCTACCGGGATCGTCTTTGTCGACGGCGAAAGTAAGGTTGTCGTAATTGACGCTGTTGAACTGGCCCTTGAACTTCTCTTCAGCGATCTTCGTACCCAGCCCCGGCGTCTCGGCGTGGCGCAGGATCTCAATCCTGTTGACTTTGTAACCCTCGCCCTCAGGGACGAGGCCCACCATCACCTCGAGGTTGCCGCCATAGCCGTTCCTCGAGATGCTCGAGAAAGCCACTCCGACGAGGTCGCCGCCATTGGCGCGGGCGATGAAGATCTCCTTCTGTTTCTCCTCGCCAAACATCACCGATTGCAGCAGATTGTCGTCGAACTCCGGCAGGACGTTGCGGATCGCCTTGAGTGTCTGTTCGCGTTCGGCTTCTGCGATGGGTTCCTCGGTCACGCTGTAAACCAAGGCGAGTGCCAAGCCCGCGACTGCGGCGATGACAGTAAGCGTCACGACGAGTGAAATCAGCTCTTTCATCCCCGCACCTCATATAGCTTGCGGCGCGCGCCGAAGACCTCCGGCCGCGAGTAGCGGTCGAGCAACGGCACCGTGGCGTTCATGATCAGGATGGCGAAGCTCACACCCTCGGGGTAGCCGCCCCAGAGGCGGATGACCGAGGTGATCACTCCGCAGCCGACGCCGAAGACAATCATCCCGCGCTTGGTCACGGGGCTGGTGACCATGTCGGTGGCCATGTAGAACGCGCCGATGATCAGGCCGCCACTGACCACGTGGAAGACGGGGCTAGCCACGCCGGTCGGATTGAAGAGGAAGGCGATTCCTGTGACGGCGAAGACGCTGGCGATAAAGCTCACAGGCACCTGCCACCAGATGTATCCCTTCCAGAGGAGGAACGCCGCGCCGATCAACAGCGCGATCACCGAGGTCTCGCCGAGTGAGCCGCCGACGTTGCCGGCCATCAGCTGCCATAAATAATCCCAGGTGAACTGCAAGCCGGTGGTGCCGTCCTTGAGGATGTGCTCCTTGATCGCGCCCAACGGTGTCGCGCCGGTCCAGGAGTCGGGCGGCATGTAGAGCGTGGGCGCCCAGCTTGTCATCTGCGTCGGGAAGCTGACCAGAAGTGCCACGCGCGCCACCAACGCCGGGTTGAAGGGATTGTAGCCGAGGCCGCCGTAGAGATGCTTGGCGATGGCGATGGCGATGAAGGAGCCGATCGCGCATAGCCACCAAGGCGAGCCGGGCGGCATGTTGAGCGCCAGTAGCAGGCCGGTGACGACCGCGCTGCCGTCGGAGATGGTGATAGGCATCTTGCGCAGCCATTGGCTGAACGCCTCGAAAGCGACGGCGCTGATCGTGGTGACCGCGATGACGATCACCGCGTCGATGCCGAAGAAAATCATCCCCAGCACGGTCGCCGGTGCCAGGGCCAGCACAACCGACCACATTATCTTTGTGATCGACTCCCTGCCGTGCAAGTGCGGGCTGGAACTGACAAGCAGCGTCGGATCTGGCAGGGGAACCGCAGGTTTCTGTTCTTTTGCTTCAGTTGACATTATCAACCCTGATAATTTCTAACTGGCTTTCTTTCGCCGCGCCTGGATCTCAGCCTTGGCGCGCCGGACGTTTTGAACCAGAGGAATATGCGAGGGACACGTGAAGGCGCAGCAGCCGCACTCGATGCAGTCCATAGCTCCGTATTCCTCGGCGACGTCGAACATTTCATTGACCGAATAGGCGTTGATTACTGTGGGTAGAAGCCCCATCGGGCAGGACTTGACGCACGAAGCGCAGCGGATGCAAGGCTGCGAAGTGAAGAGCGTCACCTCGTCGGCCTTGAGGAAGACGACGCCGCTGGTGCCCTTGATAATCGGGATGTCGAGGCTGTACTGGCTGATGCCCATCATCGGCCCGCCGACGATTACCTTGGCGATGTCGGCGTTGAGCCCGCCGCAGAACTCGATCACGTCTCTCAGCAGCGTTCCCACCCTCAGTAAAAGGTTCTTCGGATTAGTGATGCCGCTGCCGGTGATCGTCGCCACCCGCTCGATCAGCGGGATACCGCGGGCGCATGCGTCGTAGGCAGCAGCCGCGGTGCCGACGTTCTGGACGACGCAGCCGACGTCCATCGGCAGGCCGCCCGCTGGCACCTTGCGCCTGGTGAGCGCGTAGATCAGCTGCTTCTCAGCGCCTTGGGGATATTCGACGTCGAGTGGCACGACCTCAAAACCGCCGTCCCCGGAAGCCTCCCGCATTAACTCGATTGCATCGGGTTTATTCTTCTCGATGCCGATCATCAGGTGTCGCGCGCCGAGGACCTTTGCCATCAGCTTGCCGCCGGCGATGATCTTGTCGGCAGCCTGAAGCATCAGGTGGTGATCCGATGTCAGGAACGGCTCGCACTCGGCGCCGTTGAGGATGAAGGTATCGATCGGCTTATCCTCGGGAGGCGAGAGCTTGACGTGGGTCGGGAAGGTTGCGCCTCCCATGCCGACCAGGCCGCCGTCCCAGATAGCCTTGCGAATCGCTGCGGCGTCCATCGCATCGAAATCGCGAAGCGGGCCGCAGCCCTCGGCCCAGCGATCCTCGCCGTCGGGCTCGATCTCGATCGCCTCCATCGCCCGGCCGAGCGGGTGGGGGTGGAAGTCGATCTTCTTGACTTTGCCCGAGGTTGGGGCGTGCACGGGTGTGGAGACGAAGCCGCCGGGCTCGCCCAGCGGCTGGCCCTTCAGCACTTCCTGGCCCTTCTCGACCAGGCACTTGGCCGGCGCACCGAGATTCTGACTCAGGGGGACTACGAGGCGTTCAGGCAACGGCATCTCTTCGATCGATAGAGCCGCGGTGAACTGCTTGTTGTAAGCCGGGTGAACTCCGCCCTGGAAATGAATCGGTTTCGTCATGCCTGCGCCTCCTCCGCTGCCTGCCCGGCCGTCTCAGCCGGTGGCGGAAGCTGTGCTGTGAATTCGGTTTCCACTATCTGGATCGCGCCGGTGGGGCAGGATTCAACTGGTTCTCGGCTCAGTAGGGGCTTGGAGTAGTCGACCACGGCGAGGTTGTCGTCCATCGTGATCTGCTCGTCGTCGACGGCTTTGGTGCAACGGCGGCAGCCGATGCAGCCGACCTGGCAGGCCTTGCGCACCACCGGGCCCTTGTCCTGTGAGCTGCAGACCACGTGGACCACTCGGGAGGCCGGCACCATGTGGATGACGTTCTTCGGGCAGGCCTCGACACACTTGCGGCAACCGATGCATAGTTCGGGAACCACCCGAGCCAGCCCATCCTCGATCAATATCGCGTCTGCGGGACAAACATGCACGCAGGTCCCCAGCCCCAAGCATCCGTAGGAGCACGACTTGTCCCCGCCGGAAACCAGGTTGGCGCTGATGCAGTCGATGACTCCGTTATAGTGGTATTTTTTCCGGGCTGCCGTATCCGATCCCCCGCAGAAGACGAACGCCACCATTTTTTCCTGGGCGCTGACTTCCTGGCCCATGATTGCCGCGACCCGCGCGGCCACGTTCGGACCGCCCGGCGCGCAAAGGCCCGGATCCTTCCCCTCGACCACCGCTTTTGCGTAATCGGCGCAGCCCGCGTATCCGCAGGCGCCGCAATTGAACTGGGGTAGAGCGGCGTCGATCTCTTCGACTCGCGGATCGACCTTGACCGCAAACACCCTGGCAGCGAAGCCGAGACCGAGTCCTGCCAGCAGGCCGAGGGCTGCCAATGTAAGGATTGCGTTGACAATCATTCCTTTAAATTCCTTGAATTACTGCTTCACCAGGCCGGTGAAGCCCATAAAGGCCAAGGATAGCAGCCCGGCCGTTACCAGTGCGATGGCGGTTCCCTTAAGAGCCCTGGGTGTGTTGGCCAGCTCGATGCGCTCGCGCAAACCGGCGAACAGTAAAATCGCCAATGCGAAGCCGACCGACGCTCCGAAACCGAAAATGGTCGTCCGAGCCAGGTCGTACTCCTTTTGGATGTTCAGCACAGCGACGCCGAGCACGGCGCAGTTGGTTGTGATCAGCGGCAGATAGATACCCAGCGCCTTGTAGAGCGGCGGCGAGAGCTTCTGCAATGCCAACTCGACCAACTGCACCAGGGCGGCGATGATCAAAATGAAAGCAATGGTCTGCAGGTAGCCGATACCCAAAGGTATCAGGGCGGCCGTCTGAACAATCCAAGTGACGACGGAAGCCATCGTCATCACGAACATCACGGCGAAGCTCATTCCGAGCGCCGTGCTGACGCGGCGGCTGACCCCCAGGAACGGGCAGATGCCCAGGAACCGTCTCAGCACGAAGTTGTTTACCAAGACTGCTGAAACGAAAATCAGGATAAATTCTTGAATTAACATGTCAAAACTTAGTTTTGTATCTAATTGTGAACAAATGAGCAATTACAAGATGGAGTGTATCCCAGAGTTTTTCCGAAGGCAATACAATTTCCTAATTAAGGTGGGTTGTAATTCGCGCGAGGTGCCGACAGGGCGAGCACGACTTACTTCACGCTTGCCGACAGCCGCGTACCCGCCTTGAACTTTACCACCTTTTTCGGCTTGATCTGTATGGTTTCTCCGGTTTTGGGATTGCGACCGATTCGTGCCGCCCGGCTGTGGACATCAAAGCTTCCGAAGCCAACCAGAGTCACCTTGTCCCCCTTGATCAGGGCTTCTTCGATGGTGCCGAGAAGCGAAGAGACTGCTCTCTCGGCATGACTGCGCGGAAGGGAAGAGTCTGCGGCTACTTTCCTGATAAGTTCGGCTTTGTTCATTATGTTGCCCCTCTATGAATCCTAATTAACTCGGTAGTGATTGTGTAACAAAGTGACAATTGCATGTCAATGAATATGATTACCATTCCCCAGCATCACAAGACGTGCACTCAGTAATGAATTTTCGCCTTAATATGCTATAATTTCAATTGTAATCGCGGGTAAAGGGAAAATCATTCATGGATATAACGGTAGAAAGAGACGGCGTTCAGTGCCGGTTGATTTTGACCGGCGTTGTGGACAACACGGCCGCAGAGCAGCTGAAATCCGCGTTTGAGGAGATTTGTGATGAGGTGCCCACCGAAGTTCGCCTGGATTTAAGTGGAGTGTCCACGATAAACAGCACGGGCATCGGTAAGATCCTAATGCTTTTCAAGGCCGTTCGTAAAGAAAACGGATCGCTTGAGATTACCGGCATCAGCGATAATCTGAGGGAGATTTTTCAGCTTACCCGGCTGGATAAGGTAATTCCCATCAGAAGCTAGAAGCATCCGGCTCCGCGTGCCTGCGGAGATGAATGCCTGGGTTCGCCTTCAAACTGGGGGCGTCCTCGTCGGAGATGTGGTTGATTCGCGATGCATGATGATAACAACAGGTTAGGAGGTGGTCGGGTGCGGTCGGTCGAGCATGTCGTAATCATCGATTCCAATAATAGAATTTGCCATCTGAGCCAATCCCTGGTCACGATAGGAGAGGGCGAAGCCGAGTCTCTGATCGGCAAGCCTCTCAACGCGATGTTCGAGGACTCCGGCTGCGAATCCCTCCGCAGGTTACTGCAAGTGGAAGACTCCGACACCACCCATCCGAACCTGCGTCTTCGAGATCTCCAATGGCTGAGATCAGCTCTCGCGCTACGTTGGCATGTCAGCAGACTTCACGTCGACGGCAAGACGGCGTTTGTCGTCCTTTCCTCCTCGGTAGATATAAAGAAGGCAGGGGATTTCGCCGGCGAAATATTCTCGCTGCGTCTGGGGAAACTGGTCGACGAGGCGAAACTGGCGTTGTTCGTGACCGACAGGGAAGGGCGTATTGTTGTCTTCAACAAGGGCGCGGAAGCGATTACGGGATATGCGCGCTCTGATGTTCTGGAAAAAAGAACTGTAGCGGATCTTTTCCCCCTGGCGTCTGAGTTGGAACTGATTAGTAGCGTCCTCGATGATAAGAAACAACTCGAGGGTTGCTTGATGTCGCTTCGCACATCCGACGGCAGCAACAGGCCGATTAGCCTGATCTCCAAGCCGCTGCTGGATCACGCCGGAGAATCTGCAGGTATGGTTTCAGTGGCTCTGGACAGCAGCGGCGAGCAGTCGATGGCCGCTGAGCTGGAGATTCTATATCTCCAGATGGAGCGTTTCAGCGAGATGACCGCCAGGATCATCTCCATTGAGGAAACCAATACACTGTTCCAGCACTTCGCCAATGCCATCACCGATATCTCCGACTTCTCCCGAACGCTGATCTCGATATTCATCGACGAGCCGCCCTACAGGAAGATAATCGCCCACTCAGGCGTCGATGAGCAGGATATTGAGCATTTGCACCAGGTCGAGTTCCCGCCGGAGAAGCTTCTCTCCGTGCTGCGCGATGAATTCCGCCTCGGTCCCAACTGTTACTACATACCCGGGAGCAAGCGGAGCGTGGTCCTGGGCGATGAGGAAGTTGCCACCGGAACAGCGGGTTCCGAGGCGATCAACGGCTGGCACCCTGACGACAACCTGCTGGTGACGCTGAAGAGCGGCGACGACCTGCTCGGCTTTTTCTCCCTCGACGACTCCAAGAGCGGGCGCAGGCCCACGCCGGAAACAGTTAAACCGCTAGACCAGTTTGCGTTGCAGATCACCGAGGTTCTCGCGCGCAATCGCCTTGAGGAAGAACTCCGCAGCCGGCATCGTGACCTGCAGTTGCTCTACGAGATCATGGTAATCGTCAATTCATCCCTGGATGCCGGGGAGGTGCTGCAAAAGCTGGTCGAAAGCATCAAGGAGAGGATGGGCTACTCACTCGTCTCCGTTTACCTCATCGAGGATACGAGGCTGATCCTCAGAGCGATCCACGGCGCCAGCCACGAAGAGGCCTCGAGGTTCCTTGAGTTGGGCACCGGCATTGTCGGATCGGCCGCTGCTGAGGGCCGGGTGATAATCTCCAACGATGTGAAGTCCGACGCTAGATATATAAAAGGCCCGGTGGATGCTCATTCCGAAATCGCGGTGCCGATCAAGTCCTCCACGATCCTCAACGGCGAGGAGACGGAGAGCATTATCGGCGTGCTCAACATTGAGAACATTCACCCGACCACGTTATCGCAAGAAGACGGGCGCCGCCTCGAAGCAATTGCCGCTACCGCTTCGGTCGCCATCGAGAACTCCCGCTTGATGGACAGAGTGCTCTCCCTGCTAAAAGAGGAGGCGAATTACAGCCAGGAATTGGAGCTGAGAAAATCGGAGCTTGACGAGTTCGTATACACCATCAGCCATGACCTCAAGAGCCCTCTGAGCAGCATCAAAGGCTATGCCGAAATGCTCGAACTCGAGATGAGTGGCAAGATCGATGAGAACGCAGCGAGATTCATCGAGCGGATAAAAGCCAACGCCGAGGTAGTCAGCCGGATGATCAACGACCTGCTGGAGCTTTCCCGCGTCGGCAAGGTGGTTGAGGAAAGCCGGCCGGTTGCGCTCGAACCCCTGCTCCGCGAGATTGCGCTTGATCTGAGGGCCAGCGCGGAAGGCGAGGCGGTCGAGATCAAGCACGTCGACATACCCGAGAAAGTGACGACTGACCGCCGCCGCCTCGGGCAGCTATTCACCAATCTGGTAAACAACGCTTACAAGTACCGGCATCCGGATCGCAAGCCCGTTATCACCATAGGCTGCGTACCGCGCGAGGATGAGTTTCTCTTCTTTGTCGAAGACAACGGAATTGGTATCGATCAGCGGCACCTGCAATCAATATTCGTGTTCGGTGTCAGGGTGCGCGAAGCCAAGGTCGAAGGCACAGGCGCCGGACTTGCCATCGCAAAGAAAATCGTCGAGACGATGGGTGGGCGCATCTGGGTCGAATCGGAAAAGGGGAAGGGTTCAACCTTCTATTTCACATTGACCCGCTGAGGCTTTCCCGCCTGCATTGCTATCCGATCGCCCTGTTCTTTTCCCGGTTTTCGCCTAAAATGGATGATGATGTTTACCCCGCGGAGAGGTCGATGGACGCCGGCGAGATGAACATGTCCTACAGCGTCTGCCCCTACAATTGCTGGCCTGTCAATTGCGGTGTCCGTGTCGGCGTTCGCGAGGGTCGGCTGATCGAGGTGGAGGGAAATCCCTACCACGATCTCAGCCGCGGAATGCTCTGCGTCAAGGGGCAAAGTTGCGGGGAGATAGTGCGCAGCCGTGATCGCCTGGCCACACCTCTGGTTCGCGAGGGCGAGCGCGGCGAGGGGCGTTGGCGGGAGGCTGCCTGGGATGAAGTTCTCGATACCATCGCCGAGCGCGTGCGCGCAAATATCGAGTCGGGCAGGCGCGAGGCGAACGCCGTCTATCACAGCCACGGCAACATCGTTCAGCGGATCAACTGGAAGATCCTGACGCCCCGCTTTGCCAACATGGTAGGGATGACGCTCTGGGACGGTGATTTTCCCTGCTGGTACGACGTGGGAGTGGCGCAGGCACTCACCGGCTTCTGGGGCCTGCACGATCCGGTGGAGATGGGTTCGCACGCCGCGGCTCTCGTCAATTGGGCCCAGGATCCCGCCGCCTCGATGGCCAATATGATGCCCTATGTCACGCAGCTTCGGGAGCGCGGCGGCTATGTGGTCACCGTCGATCCGCGCGTGACGCAGACCGCCGCCGGTAGCGACTTGCACCTGCGGCCGCGCCTGGGGACGGATGTGTGGCTGGCCAATGCGGTGGCCAACATCCTCATCCGTGAGGGTGCGATCGACAGCGAGTTCGTCGAAAGCAGTTGCCACGGTTGGGAAGAATATAGGGAGCACATTGAAGGTTTTACTCCAGAGAAAGCCTCGGAGATTTGCGAGCTGCCGCTCGCCGAGATCGATCACCTGGCGGCAGTTTATGCGGAAAGGAAACCGCTCTGCACAAACCTTACCCGCGGCGCGCTGGGTAAGCATTTCAACGGCGTGCAAATGGTCCGCGCGGTTCTCTGCCTGATTGCGATCAGCGGCAACGTCGGCATCAAGGGCGGCGGGGCAATCTGGGGCGAGGCGCTCGACTGGAATTACGACCTCTGCGCTGCGGAGCGGAGGCCGGAGGCGCCATATCCGCCAAACAATTTCAACGCAGTCGACAAGGCCCTTGAGGAGGAGAAAATCGACACGCTGCTCGTCGTGGGCGGCAATCCGCTTAGCCAGTGGCCGGACATCAACAGGATGAAAAAACTGCTCGGCCGCCTCGGCCTGGTGGTTGTCTACGATCTGTTCCTCAACCACACCGCCAGGGAGGTGGGCGATATTGTTCTGCCCGCCACCTGTTGGTTGGAGGAGCTCGGCCTGCGCACCTCCAACACCAGGATTTACCTGATGGAAAAGGCCCTGGAACCGCCAAACGAGTGCCGGGAAGCGAGCTGGTGGATGGAGCGATTGGCACGGCGGCTTGGCGTCGATGACTACTTTCCCTGGTCGAGCAAGGAGGAGTGCCTCGACGAGTGCCTGCGCTCGCCCGCCTGCCGTGCGGCAACGGTGGCCGAGCTTCGCCGCAGACCCGACGGCGTCAGGGGCGACATTGCCGAAGTGCCTTACGCCGATGGCGAATTTCCCTCGCCCACAGGCAAGTTTGAGTTGTATAGCACAAAAGCCGAAGAGCTCGACTTGCCGCCGATGCCGCAGCACTGCGAGCCGTTGGAGAGCCCCGTTTCCACACCCGAGAGGGCGCTGCGCTACCCGCTCCAGCTGATTTCCGCGCGCCGTAACAGCCATTTCCATTCTTTTCATTTCAGCCACCGGTTCATCCCCACTCTGAGGGCGATCGAGCCTGCCCCGGCTCTACAAATCCATCCCGCCGACGCGGCATCGCGCGGCATCGCCGACGGCGAAGAAGTGCTGATGTTCAATGATCGCGGAGAGGCGAGGATAACGGCCGAAATAACCACTGAAGTACCGCGAGGCGCCGTCAGCCTCAACGACGCCTGGCCCCAGCTCAATATGGTGACACCGCCGACGGCCGCGTGCGATCCCGCGATCACCGTGGCGCTGGGGATGGGAGGGCAACCGGCTTATCAGAATACTCTGGTGGAGGTGAGGAAGCTCTGATGGCGCAGCGCTGTTTTTTTGTTGATTTGAGCAAGTGCTTCGGCTGCTACGGTTGCGTCGCCGCTTGCTCAAACGCCAACGGCACTCCCGCAGGGATATTCTGGCGCTCGCTGCACAAGCTGCCTCCGGAGCCGGGCAGCTCCGCCCTGCGATGGCTGTCGCTGGCCTGCAATCATTGCGAGAGTCCGCCCTGCGTCGCTGCATGCCCCTCCAATGCGCTGATCAAGCGCGAGGAAGACGGGGTGGTGCTTCATCTGGAGGACCGCTGCCTCGGTTGCCGCTACTGCCAGATGGCCTGCCCCTATGATGCCATTAGCTGGGATGCGGATGCGAGGATCATCAGCAAATGCCACTTCTGCCACGAGAGGCTTGAGGTGGGCAGGGAACCTGCCTGCATCGAGACCTGCTTTGCCGGGGCAATCAGCCAGCGTGTTATCGAGGACGAAGATGTATCCGGGATGACCACTGAGGTGCCGGGCTTCTCCCCGGGCACGGGTATTAATCCCTCGATTCGATTCGTGACCGGTGATGAGGAGCAAGCCTTCCGAAGAGAAGCCATATTTCCTCCAGCGATACGTGGGGTCGGCGAGGCGGCGAAGGACTAACGTTTCCACGCCGTCAGGGCTAACGGCTTCGCTGGCGAACGAAGAAAGAAATCGAGCGGTCGTAAGTGCGCTCTTCATTCGCGTTGAAATAGCAGGCGGGCAGTTCGCCTGCGCGGCGGTGGTAGGCCAGGCATTCGCAGCAGTACCCCTTGCGCGGGCAGGGCTCGTAAGTGCAATTGCACGTCGCCCTGTTGTTCTCGTGATTCTTGCAATCCATCGCTTTCCCTCCCGGATAGGCGGCCTTCATGTAGAAGATAATTGAATCGAGGTAGCTGCTCAAGTCGCTTTCACATGGCTGTGCAGTCTGGCGCTTTGTGATACAATCGATCGGAACATTTGAGAGAGAAGATTATGTTAGGCGCGGAGAAATACGATTTCCTATCGGATAATGAGCTCGAGGATCTCCGGCAGGCCGCAGAACAAGACGGCGGCGCGGTTGAGTTTGCCGCGCTTGCCAGGGCGTATAACATCCGCGGAATGTTCCCTCAAGCATTGTTCGCCGCCGACCGGGCCACGACTCTCGATCCGGTTCATTTCACCGGCTGGTTCGAATACGCGATAGCGGCGTCTGCTATCGGCGAGAAACCCCTCCGAAAGATACAACGCAGCACACGGGAGTTGCTTGAGAAAGGCCTTGGAAAGGTGGCAGAGTTCAAGACGGCGCTTGCGCTGACCAGTTATTACCTTTCCGGCGACGAGGTTGCGGTTCAGCTCGCGCGCGAAGCCCTGGCTGAGAAGGCCGGCGGGCCGGCCGATAGCCATGCCTACGAGGTACTGGGCTACATCGCCTACAACGCCGACAATTTCGAGGAAGCGCAGGGCCATTTCGCTAAAGCGCTGGGTGTTGACGATTCCAATTTCCGCGCCCATTGGATGGTTGGCCACTGCCTTTTCGAACTGGGCAATATCGACCAGGCGAAGAAGAGTTACATCTGCGCTGTGGAACACGAGCAGTATTTCGCCAATGCCTGGTTCTCGCTGGGCAAGGTTTTTCTCGTCTCCGACCAACTCCAGCCCGCATACCAGTGCTTCGGCAAGACCCTTTCGATAAACCCGCGCATGTGGGACTGCTACTTCACCCAGGCGGATTACTATCTCGGGCACCAGGCTTACAACAGCGCGATCGCCTCCTGTCACAGGATTCTTGAGCTGGGGCCTGGGGGCGATGTCAGCAGCGAAGCGCTGAATTATATCGGCGAAATCTACCTGGTGATGAGTGACTATCCCCGCGCCCAGCGCTACTTCGAGGAGGCGATTGCTTTCGGCCCGGAAAACGCGGTCATCTACAACAATCTCGGTGTGACCCTCCTGAAGCAGGAGCGCGTCGAAGCTGCGATAGAGCATTTCCACAGTGCGATCAGCAAGGATCCTGAGTTCGCTTACCCGGCGACCAAGCTCGGCCACGCCTACCTCAAGCTGAAGGAAAATGACAAGGCCGAGGAGCAATTCCGCAATGCTTTGGCGATTGATCCGCAGGAGTATTGGGCTTGGCTTGGCCTGAGTGATGTTTATCGGCGCCAACGGCGCTTCCGCAAGCAGCTCGAGGCGGTGCTCTGCGCGCTCGAGATCGAGGAAGAGGACAGCTCCGTCTATAACTACCTGGGGATCGCATTCGAGTCGGTCAAGGAGCCGTTAAAAGCGGAGGCCGCCTATCTCAAGAGCCTTCAGCTGGATCCTTTGAACCGCAAGACGGCAAACAACCTCGGTTTCCTTTACGAAAAGTTTTTAAAGGATAGCGGGGATGATAATTACCGCGCGAAAGCGACCAACGTCTGGAAAAGGCGCCTGCTGATTTGCCGTGACAGCGGCATCTCGAATGTAATGGCCAAGCGCCACCTCCGCTCTCTGGGCGTTAGCGACGGGACAATCAACAGGTGGCTTGCTGAAGAGGCGCTCGATACCGATTCCTGCGAATTTTAATCCCGCCCGCCGATTATTATTTTACTCGCATCGATACTCCCTTATAGGCTTGCGGGAACATCCGATCACGTTGACATGAAAAAGGCGGCGTGTTAGCGTTTATCGCCGCTTGGAGGAGGAGATTGTTTATCTACAGCGGGATAGGATACCAAGTGATTCTAAACAGAAAGGGGGCCCTAGAGATCCCCGAACAAAGGGCGCAGGGATAATGGTTGAGCACCCGAAAACTATAGGACGTTACGAGATCATCGATGTGATCGGCAAGGGTGCTATGGGTGTCGTCTACAAGGCGCGAGATCCCAACATCGACCGCCTGGTGGCCATCAAGGCCATGAAGAGCTCGGAGGTCGTAGCGGCCACCGACGGAGAGGACATTCTGGCGCGCTTCAAGCGTGAGGTTCAGACCGCAGGGGATCTCACCCATTCCAACATCGTGACCATTCACGATGGCGGTCAGGACGGCGACCAGCACTGGTTGGCGATGGAATTCGTCGACGGGCCAAGCCTCGCGAAGGTAATCTCCGACAGGCTCGTTCTGCCGCTCCAGGATATCCTGACGATCTTCGTCAAGATCTGCAGTGCAGTCGACTTCGCCCACAAGCACGGTATAGTCCATCGCGATCTCAAACCCGCAAACATTCTTCTGACCCAAGATTGGGAACCGAAAATTGCCGATTTCGGGATCGCCAGAATCGCCTCATCGACCATGACCCGCACCGGAGTGATTCTCGGCACGCCCTCCTACATGAGCCCGGAGCAGATCACGGGACAGCGGGTGGACAGCCGGTCTGACATCTTCAGCCTGGGCATCATCCTTTACGAGTTGCTGACCGGGGAGCGACCGTATCTGGGTGAGAATCCGACAGTGATTATGTACAAGATTGTGCATTCAGAGCCGGTCGGCCCTGATAAGATTAATCTCGCTTTACCCATGGGCCTTTCGCAGATAGTGATGAAGGCTCTCGCCAAGAATCCCGAGGGGCGCTACCAGCGCGCGGGCGAGATGGCGGGCGACATCATCGAAATGGTGAAGTGCACGCCCGAGTTGTCGATTTCAACCTCCAGGCTCGACATGCCGACGGCAATTTTCTCCCCGGCTCATGTTGCCGGCACAATGGACAGGTACGAGGCAGTTGATGCTCCTCCCGGAACGTCCTCCAGGAAAGGCCGAGGCCGGGCTTTTCTGCTTGCTTTCGTTGTGCTCCTGATAATCGCAGGTAGCATCGCGGGCGGTTTTTATTATGTTTACGGCGACAAGCTCTTCGAGATGATCGGCCTGCAGGGCTCCAACTCCGGCGGCGGCAGTGGGCAAGGAACCAACTCCGGCGTTAATGCCCCTCAACTCACCAGGGAGCTCTCGGTAACCAGCGAGCCGGAGGGTGCGCAGGTTTTTATCGACGGGAAACTGCAGGAGGGGACCACACCCGTCACGTTCTCGGTCTCGCGCATGCAGGGCGCTTCGGCGTTACTTCTTGTGGAGAAAGATTGCTTCAAAGCGGAACAGGAAATCCGTTTCGATGAAAACAGCCCTCTGGAGTTCAATCTCGAGCTGGCACGAAAAGTCCGCAGCGTAACGGTAACCAGTGAGCCGGAGGGTGCGGCGGTGACCGTGAACGGCGAGCGCAAGGGCACAACCCCCCTGGCCATCGATATCGAGTGCGGTGTGGATTATCAGGTGGTTGTGTCGGCAGCGGGCTATCGTAGCGAATCTCTCGATGTAGATTGGGACGGAATCAGCGAGGACGAACGCTTAGCTGTCACCTTGCCGGAGGCGCAACCTGGTAAATTAACGATTCGCGGAGCATTTCTTGTCAATGTGGTGCGGGACGGAAGGATCATCGCGCGGGACGTTAGTGAGCTTGATCTGCAGCCGGGTAGGCACAGGATCGCCCTGGTGAACAGGCAGCACTTCTTTATGAAAGAACACACGGTCGATCTCAGGGAAGGGCAGAATACCGTGATCGAGCTGCCCAGGATGGGCCTGTTGAGCGTTTTTGCGCGTCCTCCGGCAAATTGTGAAATAAAAATCAACGGTTTCACTCTGACGCGGCAGGAAATCCCGCTCAGAAGGCAGGCTGTGGCGACCGGGAGCTACGAGATCAGCTTCACCTGGGGGAGCAGCAGCCAATCACGCACTGTGGAAGTTCCTGCCGGCCGGTTTGTTACAGTGGGAGGAACGCCGGAAAGGGTAACCGTCAATGTGGCTCCCAACTGACAAGCGGCCTGGGTAGGAGATGACGAACTTTTTTTCTGTATTTTCGTCATATTATGAGGGTTGAGAAGAAGATGATTAGCAGCTGGAATTGAGTTCAAATTAGATGGCTGACCAAAGCAAAGCCGAAAAAGAAATCAAAGTCTCCATACCGATGCTGCCGGACATGGAGCTTGCTGTCAGCCGCCTTGCGTCCACCCTTGCCGAGTCCATTGATCTTGATACCGATAAAATCGATGAGATAAAGATGGCACTGATTGAGGCTTGCCTCAATTCGTTTGAACACAGCAAGAGCAAGGACCAGATGGTTCACGTGCGCTTCAGGGTCAAGCCGCGGGAGCTGGAAATCACGGTGAAGGATTACGGGGTTGGGTTTGATCCCGAAGGGGTCGAGGAAGCCGATATCAACCACGCTATCCACAGTCCTGACAAGCGCGGTTGGGGCTTCAAAATCATGAGGACACTCATGGACGACGTGATCGTTTCAAGCCATCCAGGCGGCACCCAGATCAAAATGATTAAGCGACGTGATTGAGGGGATATGGAAATGACTCAAGAATTAAAAGTGGCGGTCAAGAAAGAGTCGAATTACGCTGTTCTGCGCACCGACGGCTACATCAACAACCCCGGCGGTGAAAAAATCGCTCGCGAGTGCTACAAGCTGATGGAAGACGGCTATAAGCACTTCGTCTTCGACTTCTCGAAGTCGAAGGTGATCAACAGCATCGGCATCTCCATTCTAATCGAGATCATCGAAAAGGTCCTGGAGATCGACGGTTCCCTCAACTTCACCGGCCTGACAACCACTATCGCGAAGACGTTCAAGATAATGGGACTGACACAGTACGCGCACGTCTACGATTCCTTGAGCGATGCTGCAACGGCGATTGACTCGAGAACCGAATAAGCCGGTGGCCGCCTGCCAATGAACAACGATGACTATAGCGCGGCGACAATACTGAAGGAAAAACTCTTATATTCAATACAATCCCTCACTGAAATCGGCGAAGAGTTGTCTGCGGCGGAGCAATTCGAAAGCTCGAGCCGGGCCGTTCTGCACCTGCTGATGGGTACCGTCGTCATCTCCAAGGCGGCGATAATGGTTTTCGACGAAGATGCCAATATGCTGCGCATCTCAGCGTCCCGAGGGATAGAGGATCCCGAAATTACGTTCAAGATATCGCGCAAACTTGCTGCAGCCTTTCATGCGGTCAAGGAACCTTTTCCGGTCGACAATCCCCCCAATGACCGCCTGCGCGAGTTCTTCGAGGAGCACAAACAGGACATCGACAATCTGCACAGCCACCTTTGGATACCTCTGAATGTCAAACGCGGCTTCATAGGCGCAATAAGTGTCTCGAAGAAATTCATGAGCGGCGAGTACGAGGAAGTCGATCTCGAGCTGCTGAGTATCATCGCACAGCAACTGTCCATCGCGATCAACACCTACCGCCTGATCCACAGCCTGAAAACGACGAACTTTCAGCTTAACCGCAAAATATTGGAGCTGGAGATCCTTTACGACCTCGGCATAGCGATCGGAACCCTGATGGAGATTCGCGAGCTTAGCGAGCAGATCTTGATCAATGCCGTCGGCCTTACCGATGCATCCACCGGCATGCTGGCTCTCAAGGAGGAGAAGGGAGGCCGCCTCGTCATGGCTGCAGGCATCAACATGCCGGTCGACGACCTGACGGAGATCGAGGGCCACGAAGAGCTCCACGGTCTCCTGGAGAAGGGCGAGCCCTGGCTCGATAACAATGCCGATCCCGAGACTACACCCTTCGGCTTCAGCAAACTGCTGATCGTTCCGCTTAGCGGCCAGCACGGCATTCAGGGACTGATCGGCCTTGCCGACAAGGAAAGCCGCTCCGGCGGGCTGCTGGATTTTACTGAGGAGGATCAACGCCTCCTGAGCAATTTCGGCTCCCAGGCGGGAGTGGCGATCGAGAACGCCAAGTTCTACGCGGAGTCGGTCGAAAAAGAGCGGCTTGAGCGCGAGCTGCAGGTGGCCGCATCCATCCAGAGGAATCTGTTGCCCGATTCGCTGCCCGAGATAAGCGGTTTTCAGATTGCGGCCACAACCCTGCCCAGCCGAGCCGTGGGCGGCGACCATTACGATTATATCCGGCGCGACGGGAAATATCTCATCGCTGTCGCCGACGTCAGCGGGAAGGGGATACCCGCAGCACTGCTCGTCTCGACGTTGCATGCAACCTTTCATGCTCATTCCGAGGGCGAGTGGCTGCTGCCGGAGATGGTACGCAAGATTTCCAATAGTATCTACGCATGCTCGCTATCGAACAAGTTCATCACCTTTGCCCTGGCAGTGCTCGATCCGGAGAAGAGAATCATCCGCTCGGTCAACGCCGGCCACAACTATCCTCTACTGATATCCAGGGACGGCGGGATCAGCACACTGCGCAAAGGCGGGCTCGCACTCGGTCTCCTCCCGGGAAGTGAATATGTTGAGGAAGAGATCGCCCTTTCACCCGGAGATATCATAGTGTTTTTCACAGACGGCATTACCGAATCGTTCAATCCAATGGAAGAGGAATACGGGGATGAGCGTTTCCAGAAACTCCTGGTGGAAAACCGTCACCGCAGCGCGCAGGAAATCTTCGATGCCGTCCTGCAGGATATCAAGGAATTCGTCGGCGAAGCGCCCCAACACGACGATCTGACTCTGCTTGTAATCAAGGTAACGGAGCAGTCGGTCGAGGTTACTTAATCCGCTCGGTTGTAAACCGATTCCACTGTGTGCTATACATTCTGGCCTAGAAGCTTTACTTTCAAAGGGATATGGGCATCCGTAAGCTGATCGTGACCGCCCTTGTGGCGATGATTCTTGCTGTTCCGGCAACGTTGGCCGCTCAGCAGAACGCTCGCGACGACGAGAACCTGATCCGTGGCCTGCTCAGGGACAGGCTATACAAGGTTGCGGCTGACAAGATCTTCGATTTCGTCTTTAAATACCCTCGCCATCCTCAACGCGAGAGCATGCTTTACGACATCTGCGATAAACTTCTGGAGCAGGGGAACGAAGCCAAGGCGGGGCCCTTGCTGCGTTGCTACTTACAGGAATTCCCACAGGGCCGAAATCGCCGTCAGATCACGATGATGCTGGCCCGCTCGGAGGTCGCAACCGGGCAGTATCCGCAGGCCATAGAACTTTTGCGGCTGATCGTAAATGACAATTCCTTTGGCGCCTCCGATCAGGCGGCCGCGAGGGTAATGCTTGCCGAATTGTATCTCTCACAGCAGCGCTTCGATGGTGTGGTCGGCCTGCTCGAGAGCATCTCGACGCGCAGGATAGGTGCAGGGGGGAGGTTGGCCCTTGCCAGGGCCTACAAGGCTTCTGGCAGGTTCAATGAAGCGGAAGAGACGTTGAGGGAGTTGCTGAGGGGCAGCGGACGGGGAGAGACCTGGAAATGGGCCAGAGCCGAACTGTCCTGGTTGTATGTCGAGGTGTCCCGCTACCAGGATTGCCTGTCTCTATTGGAGGGCTGGTCACCGCCCGAAGATACTGAATTATCGGAGTTGAGCAGGAAACTGTTGCTGGCCAAGGCTATCAGCCATTACCACCTCGGTGATTATGAGAACGCCTACAACACCCTTGCCCCATTGGATGTCTCCGAAGGCCCCCAAGCCGCAGGCGGAAGCGGCTCGCAGCTTCAGATCATCAGTATATTGCTGGCTCTGAACGAATGGCGGCCCGCATCGGAGCTCATCGCTCCGCAATTCACGAGCATTCAGGATACGCTTCTGCGCGAAAGACTGGGTGAGCAGTTCGTCGACACCCTTGTGAAGAGCGCCCGCCAGGAAGAAGCGATCAGGATTTTAAGGGAATTAGCGAACTCTTCCGGTGAGCCGGATCGGAAAGCGGCGCTACTATCCCGGGCCGCGGCCTTGGCCGAGACAAGTAGCCTCAAGCTGGAGTTGATCGACGAAGCTATCACTAGCGCGCAATCTCAAAGTCTCTTGACCGGACTGCTGTTTGCCAGAGCCGATGCGCTCGAGCATGCCGGGAGGTTGGATGAAGCGAAATCGACGCTCGAGAGAATTATTGAGCTGTACGAAAAGGGAAACGGAGCCGCCCCCGAAGCTCATGTTAGAATCGGAAATCTGCTGCTACTCCAGGGGCTTTTAGAAGAGGCAAAGGGCTCTTTCGAACAGGCCGCGGCGTCGCCGACTCCCCCGGAAATCAGACGTATTGCACTTGCATGCGTGATTCACTGCCACATACGGCAAAGGAACTGGCGCAACGTCCTGGAAGTTTTCAGCGTTCTGCGCTCTTTCACTTCAGACGACGAAATCTCAGCTGAGTGCTGGCGAAATGTGGCCACCGCCGCGTCTTTGTCCGGTCTGCACGACATCGCTTCGGAGGCTACTCAACAAGCGATTCTCTCGGCGAGCGATCCGGCGCAGGGTCAACTCGAAGGCTTGTTCTTAATCCTCGCGGCCGAATCCTACCGGGCCGGGCAGGTCGAGCTGGCAGAGTCGGTCTATCGATGGTTGATGGAAAACGGCGGCGAAGAAATCCGCCTGGCGGCCGGGCCTGGCTACATACTCTGTGCCGTCGGAACCGAACGATGGCAGGATGCGGTCGGACGCTGCCGCGCCGTCGCGGAAGCAGCCGGAGATTCCTGGGTCGCAGCCTGGGCGCGCCACACCTTGGCATCGTCCCTGGGGGAACTGGGCGAGGTGGAAGACAAGACGCAGACTTTATTGAACCTCGTCAGGGATTTCCCCGACTCGGCGTTTGCCGACGTGGCGGTCGAGGAGTTGAAACAACTCGCCATGGATTCGGGGATGCAGGCTGCGGCGCTTCTTTACGATCCCCGTTTCAGCGCTTTGAATCCGGAGAAACAGTACGAGGCCGACCGTCTCCTGTTGCGGGCGCAGAAACTTGTGATGGCGGGGAGTTTTGAGCAAGCGTCCGGATTATACCGTGCATACCCGCGATTGTTGCTGCTGCCCCCGTTGCATCGGTTTCTCTGTGCCCGGGCGTTCCACAGAACGGGCAACTACTCCGATGCCTTGAAGCTGATGATGTCGCTCTCGGCGGGAGATTTAACTGCGCCTCAACGGCTCGAGCGCGATCTGGTGACAGCCGAATCGCTTGTGGCCGAGGGCAAGCCCGACGGGGCTTTGAGTCTTTACCGTGATCTGTTGAATAAAATCCTACCAGGCCCCATGAGGCTCGATGTGCTGTACGGCGCGGCGCGGGCTTCAGAGGCTGCGGGCCGTTGGGCCGAGGCGCAGTCGTTTTACAATGATTATCTTGAGTACTCGAAGGCGAGTGAGCCCGCTCTGGTGCGAATAGAAGGGGTCGCGGAAGCGTTCGCGGCACATGGTGAGCATGCCGAAGCGGCGAAGCTATACAGGAGATTGAAACTCCTCGCGAAGGACAGCGACAGCCTTGCCTCCTACAGCTTCAATGCGGCCTTGATGCTTGAGAACGGAGGGAATTTGGAGTCGGCTGCTGAGGAGTACCTGAAGATAGCCTATCAGAATCCCGACCTGGAACTATGGCCCGCGCGCTGCAGGCTGAGAGCGGCGGCGGTTTATGAGCGACTCGAACACTTCGAGGCCGCCGAGCGCCAATATCGTGTTGTTGCCGAGCGCTTTCCCGGCTCGGAGGAAGGAAGGGTCGCCGCGGAACGGCTTAGAGCCCTGGGTGCCCGCCGCGAAGCGGTGACGGAAGAGCAGATAAAACCCCCTCCATCATAGGCTCGCTCACTCATATTATCTCATCCGCTTTCCTCCCCCTCTCCAAGCTGTTAGAATTAGCATCGAAAAGGAAGTGCCCGAATCCGCATCGGTTGCGGAGGGTGATGGCTCTTTTAGCAAGAATATCGGGACGGCATGGGGTCCAGGAGAAAAGCCCGCGAAGTAGCCTTGCAACTCCTCTACCAGCACGAATTCAATCCCGGGCAGGTGGAGGAAGCGCTGGCCCATTTTTGGCGTTCCGGCGAGTTGGACGCCAAGGTCCAGGTGTTCATTCGCGACTTGGTAAGCGGTACGATCGAACATCGCGACGAGATCGACCAGTTTATCAGCGAGAGTTCGGATCACTGGCGGCTTAACAGGATGGCGCTGATAGACCGCAATATCATGAGGATGGCCATCTACGAGTTCCTCTATATCCCTGAGACGCCGAAAAAAGTGATCATCAACGAGGCCATCGAGATCGCCAAGCGGTTCAGTTCCAGCGAGAGTACGCAATTTATCAATGGGGTACTGGACAACATTCGGGAGATAGTAGAAAATAAAGAGCAATGAGCATGTTTTATTACATTCTTTCGCTTCGACTTCCGCCCTCGGGCGGAAATGCAAACCTGTAAATACCTTCCTACTGTCAGGTCTCCTTCTATTTGCTATATTGTGCCCGTGGTTTATGGAATCGTATGTAAGGCAACGGAAAAAAGATAATGAATGAGCGCTACAATTTCGAAGAAGTTGAGAGCAAGTGGCAAAGGATCTGGGCGGAAGCCGGTGAGTTCGAGGTCTTACCCGATCCCGGAAAGGAAAAGTTCTACTGCCTGGAGATGTTGCCCTACCCCTCCGGCGAGATCCACATGGGCCACGTGCGCAACTATTCTATCGGCGACGTGATTGCGCGCTTCCAGCGCATGCAGGGGCGTAACGTCTTCCATCCCATCGGCTTCGATTCCTTCGGCCTGCCCGCTGAGAACGCCGCAATGAAGCACAAGGTTCACCCGCGCGAGTGGACCGAGCGCAACATCGCCAACATGACGAAGCAGCTCAAGCGGCTGGGCTTTAGCTATGCCTGGGGGCGGGAGATCGCCACTTTCAAGCCGGAGTACTACCGCTGGAATCAGTGGTTCTTCCTTAAATTCCTTGAGCAGGGAATGGTTTACCGCAAGGAAGAGCTGCTCAACTGGTGCCCCGACTGCCTGACCGTCCTGGCCAACGAACAGGTGGTCAACGGCTGCTGCTGGCGTCACGAGACCACGCCGGTGATCAGGAAAAAAATGTCGCAGTGGTTTTTCAGGATCACCGATTACGTGGAAGAGCTCTTGCAGGACCACCGGAAGTTGCTCGAGGACGGCTGGCCGGAACAGGTCATCACAATGCAGCGCAACTGGATCGGCAGAAGTGTCGGTACGCACATGCAGTTCGAGATCGACGGCATGGAGGAGAAACTCGAGGTCTTCACCACCCGCGTCGACACGATCTACGGTGCCACCTTCATTGTGATGAGCCCGGAGCATCCTTTAGTCGAGAAATTGGTTGGCGGGCGGCCCGAGGAAAAGGAAGTAATGGCCTTTGCCGAGCGACAGCGCAACGAGGTGCTGACCGAGGAGGAGATGCAGAAGCGGGAGAAGGAGGGAGTCTCCACCGGCCGCGAGGCGATCAATCCCTTCACCGGCGACCGCATGCAGATATGGATCGGCAACTTCGTGCTGATGGAGTTCGGCACCGGCGCGGTCTTCGCCACCCCGGCGCACGACCAGCGCGACTTCGAGTTCGCGAAGAAATACGGCCAACCGATCCGGCCCGTGATCGAAACCCCCGACGGCGTCCGCCTGAAAGCCGAGGAAATGACCGAGGCGATGGTCGAGCGCGGCCGCTTGTTCAACTCCGGTCTTTATGACGGGCTGACAACAGATAAGGCGATCACGGCGATAAACGTGGAGCTTGAGAGCCAGGAGATCGGCGGAAGCGCCATTTCTTACCGTCTGCGCGACTGGGGCATCAGCCGCCAGCGCTACTGGGGCACGCCGATCCCGATAGTCAAGTGCGAGGAGTGCGGTTACGTCCCGGTGCCTGAGGACCAGTTGCCAGTGCTGCTGCCCGAAGAATACATCCTCGAAGGCGAGGGCTCACCCCTGGAGCGGGTTGAGCACTGGGTTAAGACCAATTGCCCGAAATGCGGCGGGCCGGCGCGGCGGGAAACCGAGACGATGGACACCTTTGTCGACTCCTCCTGGTACCATGTGCGCTACACCTCGCCCCACGTCGCCGACGCGCCTTATGACGTATCGGAAGCGAACCATTGGATGCCGGTCGATCTCTACATCGGCGGCATCGAGCACGCGATCATGCACCTGATGTACTTCAGATTCTTCCACAAGGCGATGCGCGACATCGGATTGCTGGAAAGCGACGAGCCCGCCACCCGCCTGTTCACCCAGGGTATGGTGATCAAAGACGGCGCAAAGATGAGTAAGAGCCTGGGCAACGTCGTCGATCCCAACAAGCTGGTAGATCGCTACGGAGCCGATGCCGTCCGCCTGTTCATGCTGTTCGCCGCGCCGCCGGCGAAGCAAATCGATTGGAAGGGCGAAGAAGGCATCGAGGGGATGTCGCGCTTCATGAACCGCATCTGGCGCCTCGTCGGCGAGGCCGTCGACCAAAGCGATGAAAATCGGGAAGTGCCCGGATTCGATGCGTTGGATGATGATTCCCGAGCGCTGTTACGGAAGACACACCAGACGATCAAGCGCGTGACCGACGACATCGACAAGCGCATGAATCTCAACACCGCGATCGCCGCCGTGATGGAGTTGGTCAACGCGATAAATTCGTTCGGGGCGGATGGTATCGGGCGGCAGGCAGTCCGCCATGAGGCGCTAAAGACGGTCACGATGCTGATCTGCCCCTTCGCGCCGCATTTCGGAGAGGAGTTGTGGCGACGGTTGGGTTTCAAGGATCGCCTCACCTTTATCCCCTGGCCGCAATTCAATCCCGAATGGGCGGCGGAAGAGATGCTGACCATCGTAGTGCAGGTTAACGGCAAGCTGCGCGGCCAGATAGAAGTGCCCGCCGGGACCGACGATGAGGAAATCAAGACCGCTGCGCAGGAGGACGAAAAGGTTCAGCGTTTCACCGAGGGCAAAACGATTCGCAAGGTAGTCTACGTCCCCGGCAAGCTGGTCAATATCGTCGCGAATTAGGAAGTTCTTTGCAGCGGCTCTCCTGCGCTTTGAACTGCTACCGCCCTCAGATCTGCTCAGGCACCCCGCCGCAACGGCCTGCCGGGCAGTGCGCCGGTATGCTCGCCCTTCTCGATCACAGGTACGCCGTTGACGATTACGTACTCAACTCCCGCGGGGTACTGTTCCGATTCAACGTAGGTGGCGCGATCGGCGATAGTCACCGGATCGAAGATAACCAGATCGGCGAACCAGTTCTCGCGGATGAGTCCCCTGCCGGCGAGCCGCATGCGTCCAGCGGGCATCGCGGTCATTTTCCTGACCGCCTCGGCCAGTGTCAGTAATCCCTTTTCCCTGAAGATCCATTGCAGGAAGCGAGGGAATGTGCCGTAGTTGCGCGGGTGCGGAATGCCCTCCGAAAGTTGCCCGTAAGGAGCGAGAGCGTAGCCGTCGGAACAGGGCATCACCAGCGGGTGAGTTAATATCCGCTCGGTGTTCTCCTCGCTCATGCCGAAACCTGTGATGCCCACGCTCCCCTTCTCGGAAATCAGAAGCTCGCAGGCGAAATCGTAGGGATCGACACCGCTCTGCGCTGCTGCGGCATCGAGGCGCATTCCGACATAAGCACGGTTTGATTCCTCGTCGACCGAGCGGATCATTATGCTTTCCCAGCCATTGTTGGCTTCGACCTTGGCAAGTGTACGAGTCTTCATCTCAAGGCGCATTGCCGCATCCTTCAACCGGCCGACGAAAGCCTCATTGCCGCCGTCGAGCGCCGCTTGCGGAAAGAAGACGCTCAGGCCTGTGGCATAGGCTGTGTAGGGGTAGCGGTCGGCCGTCACATCCAGACGGCGGTCGTAGGCGCGCTCGATCAGGTCGAAGATCATGGGGATCTTGTAATAGTTCTGGTGCCCCGCCGCCTTTAAATGAGAGATCTGTAGCGGCAGGTCGGCACGCTCTGCAATCGTGAGCGCTTCTCCTACCGCTTCAAGCACCGCGGAATCCTCGCTGCGCATGTGAGTGGCGTAGAAACCGCCGTACTTTCCCGCTACTTTACAGATTTCGATTACTTCCTCCGTGGTGAAGAAACCGTCGGGGGTGTACTCGAGGCCGCTCGAGATCCCGAAAGATCCCTCGCCCATCGCCACGGCGACCAGCTGTTTCATCCGCTCCATTTCCTCGGCATTCGGATGCCTTGCATCGCCTCCCAGGACGCACTGGCGAACGGTGCCGATGCCCACCAGCGAGGCGTGGTTCACCGCAATGCCGCCGCGCATCAGGGCGGCTTGATAGCCCTCAAGGTCGGTCCAGTCAATCTCGATGCCGAGCCGTTGTGCCTGGGCTTTGATATCTTCGGATTCCGGGTCGAGGATTGGGAAAACGGACGAGCCGCAGTTGCCGCTCAGCTCGGTGGTAACGCCCTGTCTGACCTTGCTTTCCGCCTTGGGATTGATCAGCAGTTCGAGGTCGGTGTGGGAGTGGATGTCGATGAAGCCGGGTGAGACTGCCATGCCGTCGGCGTCGATCACCCTGTTTGCCTGCAGCCCGGCCAGGTCCCCGATAACCGAGATCCGATCGGCGCGCACGCCGATGTCCCCGTGTAAAGGCTCTCCACCTCCGCCATCGACGATCAAGCCATTTCGAATTAGCAGATCGAACGGAACATCTTGAGCAAACGCCATGCGTCCGCCGGCGGCGAAAATGCCGGCGGTCGTCGCGCCCATAAGCGCAGAGCTCATGAATCGGCGGCGGGAGATTCCTTTTGTCATGATTTATTCCTTTCGCAGCCGGGCAATTGCCCGAAGCTCGGGAGCATATTCCAAAGCAATGCAGTCATGGCCCCTCCCTAAATAATAGCGATATGCCTTATCTTAATTGAAACTCTTGATTAACTGCCATAGCTTTTCAACGGGTGTCTTCAAGCCGCGGCAAACGAGAATCGGCCTGTTGGACTCATAGAGCATGGCGAAGGGATGGCGGTGGATCGCGGCGATCTCGACCTCCTTGAACATGCTGCCAAGGCCTTCTTCACGGAAGCCGAAACATATCGCAACCTCACCGTCAAATTCCCGCGGCCCCCAGAGCCAGTAGGAATTGTGACCACTGATTGGCTGCGGCAGGCCGAGCCGGGAGCCGAAATATTCGACTGCGCCAGCTTCGCCGTAGTTGGAGGTAATAATTGCACACCTCTCCCTCTCCATCTGCGGCAGAGCGTTGTAGGCATCAGCGATCTCCCCGGCCAGCTCCTTCCATCCGAAGCGGTCGGCGAAGTACTGCGGCAAAGCCGCCTGCTCGTGGCGCTCGGTTTTGACCTCGCTGAAGCCCAGGATCTGCGAGTAACTGACGAATGATTCCGGCGGCAAGACAGGTATAGCCAACGGAGCCAGGATTGCGCCGGTCACTATTAACACTACCGCGTAAACCGGCTTGAGCCATCCCCATCCTGTCTTGCGGACCAGGCGTTCGAAAGCCACCGCCCCCGCCGCGAGCATCAGTGGGACAACGGGATCGAGGTAATAGTATTTCGAGCGCTGCAAAATCAGGATCACCATGGCGATGAGGAAGAACCAACCCAGCGGCCTGCAATTCGATGCGGTCTTGCTGAAGAGCAGGTAGACAAGCCCACCCACCCACAATGGAAGTGTCAATGGATTCAAGGTCAATATCATCTGTCCAAGGAATTCCAGTGGCGAAAGCGGCAAGTTCTTGTACTCCATGGCATTGCGGACAAATTCCAGCGTCGGCCAGCCGTGCGCAATCTGCCAAATAATATTCGGCAGGAAAACCAGGGCTGCAATCGCGCCGCCGAGATACAGCCACGGGGTGGCAAAGTGGCGGCGGTGGCGCGTCAAGACCAGGGCGAGCACAACCGCGAAGCCGAACACCAATCCCGTCAGCTTGGTCTGTAACCCCAGGCCTGCAACCAATCCGAAGAGCAGCCACAAACGCGGCGATGCGCCGTTCAGGATCTTTAGCAGGACAAACAGGTTGAACGTCCAGATGAGGATCTCAAGCGATGGAATGGTCAGCGTCCCGAAAATTCCAAGGAACTCTACCGCAGCGAATACGGAGAGTGATGCAAAGCCCTGCGCGAACCGCTCACCACCCAATTCCCGGGCGATCATCGCCGCAAGCAGCACCGTCAGCGCGGCCGCGAGCGCCGGCCAGAGCCTGAGGCCGAGCAGCGAATTGCCGAAGAATGTCGTGCTTAGGCGTGCCACAATGGCGATCATCGGCGGATGGTCGACATAGCCGAAGTCGAGGTTGTCGCCGCAGGCGATGAAGTACATTTCGTCGCGGAAAATGCCGTAGTTTTGGGCGGTAACAAGCTGGATGATCACCATCACGGCGGCCAAAATCAGCGGCACAAGTAGATGTCTGTCAGGCTTGCCCTTGGAATCAATAACGGTCCGATTCATACCCTCACCCCTGAATCAACCTTATCCACGATAAATCTGCCCTTATCCGCAGTCGGTTTTCTGACTGTGAATCACGGCTGGCCCGTTTAGCTTCGCTCTGAATGGATCTAATTCTCTATGATTATCACCATTTCACTGTTAAGGCCAATTGATTATGGAAATGATCTGAGATCCCGCCACATTTCTTGCAGAATTCTCAGCGGCCGGCGGCAAAGATAGATTTGCTGATCGGTTTCTCAGGGCATTGCGTACGGGTGTAGGTGTATCGAAATCCCCTTAAACCTTGTCATTTTATATAACGCTTACTGTAATAAATGTTTGAAAGGAAGTGTTATGGCATCTTCGCACCACGAGTTAATCGTGGCTCAACATGACTGCGCTTTGTTTTCAATCACGGATCTGTGTTATTTTCTCGCACGCCGTCCTTGCGACTGGCAGGTTGCAGGGTGTTAATCGGGGATGCAAGAGATGGAACTCGGATTCATCGGCGCAGGAGTGGTCGGAACCGCCCTGGCGCTCCGCCTGAGCGAGAGAGGATATGAAGTTGTCGCGGTCGCCGACCTGCGCTCCGATGCGGCGGCGGGACTGGCTGAGCGAATTCCGGGTTGCCTTCCGTATGAAATCAATCAGAGAGTGGCCGATTTCTCGGACCTTGTGTTTATAACCACCGGTGACGATGCCATCGGAGCAATCGCGGCCGGACTGCACTGGCGCGCCGGGCAAAGCGCGGTGCACTGCAGCGGAGCCGCTTCGCTGGAGATCCTGCAGACAGCACGGGAGGCGGGGGCGGAAGTCGGCTCCTTCCATCCTTTGCAATCGTTTGCCGGAGCCGAGCAGGCTATGAGCAACCTACCAGGCTCGACTTTCACCATCGAAGCCGAAGGCGAGCTGTTCGAAACGCTTAAGCAGATGGCTAAAGCGCTCGGAGGGCGCTCGATCAAGCTGGATCCCGAAAACAAGCCCCTTTATCATGCGGCGGCGGTGTTCGCCGGTAATTACCCTGTCACGTTGATGAACATCGCCGTGGCCCTCTGGGAAGTAATGGGATTCTCAAAACGGGAGGCGCAGGAAGCGCTCCTGCCGTTGATGCGAGGTGCGCTGAACAATCTCGCTTCCGGGGATCTTGCGGAAAGCCTTACCGGTCCGGTCGCCAGGGGGGATCTGGGCACTATTAAGAGCCACTTAGAAAGTCTGCGGGATAAAGCTCCAGAATTTTTGCATATATATTGTTGTCTGGGATTGGCGACGGTTCCACTTGCGTTGACCAGAGGGAGTATCACTGAAACCAGGGCGGACGAGATCCGCTTACTATTGGAGACGCAGCAGAGGAAGCCGAAATGAGGATGATGCTCAAGAGCAAGATACATCGCGCGCGCGTGACCGAGGCGGACCTCAATTACATGGGAAGTATTACTCTCGATACCCGCCTGATGGAGGCGGCCGATATACTGCCAAATGAGCTGGTGCACGTGCTTAACATCAACAACGGTGAACGCTTCGAGACGTATGCGATTGAAGCCGAGAGAGATTCGGGTATCGTCTGCGTCAACGGTGCGGCCGCGAGGCTGGTCCAGGTCGGCGATCCGGTGATAATCATCTCCTACCGCCTGCTGGACGACGATCAGGCGCGCGAATTCGAGCCGAAGGTAGTCCTCGTTGATGAGAAGAACAGAATCGCAGCGGAGAATTGAGCAAAAAGCTCAGGAACGGGGGAAAACAAGTGCGTGTAACCACCAGAAATCTGAGGGATATGAAGAAACGCGGTGAGAAGATCGCGATGATCACCGCTTACGACTTTCCGATGGCCCGAATGGTCGACAGCGCGGGCGTCGACGTGATTCTGGTCGGCGACAGTCTGGGGATGGTAGTCCTCGGCTACGATTCAACCATTCCGGTGACGATGGAGGACATGCTGCATCACGCCAAGGCCGTGGTCCGGGGCAGCGAGCGGGCAATGGTCGTCGTCGACATGCCTTTCATGAGCTACCAGGTATCGGCGGAAGAAGCGCTTCGCAACGCCGGGCGGCTGATACAGGAGGGCGGGGCGCAGGCCGTAAAGCTCGAGGGCGGCGAGGAGGTGGCTGAAACCGTCGCGCGGATCGTGCGGGCCGGCATACCCGTGATGGGCCATGTGGGGCTTACGCCGCAGTCGGTTCACCAGTTGGGCGGTTTCCGCGTGGTAGGCAAGTCGAAGAAGACCGCACAGAGGCTGCTGGCCGGAGCCGCAGCGCTGGAGCAGGCGGGAGTCTTCTCCACCGTTCTCGAGAGTGTTCCCGCTCCGCTCGCGCGTAAAATTACCGAGCTCTCGAAGGTCCCGACCATCGGTATCGGCGCCGGCGTGCACTGCGACGGTCAGGTGCAGGTCTTTCATGACATTTTCGGTGCCTTCACCGAATTCCTTCCCAAGCACGCCAAGCGCTATCTCAATCTGAGCGAGACCATCGGCGAGGCGATGTCCTCGTACGTGAGGGAAGTGAAAAAGGGCGAGTTTCCCACCGAGTCCGAGAGCTTCGGGATGAACGAGAAAATCCTCGCGGACTTGGACTCATAGAGATGCATCGCCGGATTCCATTTGCCTTTAACTGCTGATCCGGTAAGCGCACCGAGTTGTATGCTTCAGCCCGGAAGGCTACAATTTCCTGAAACGGCTGACTTTTCGATAAGAAAGCGAATATGAGAACCGTAAAAACCATCGCTGAAATGAGGGCGGCGCGGCGAAACATGGAGGGCTCCGTTGGCTTCGTGCCGACCATGGGGTACCTGCATGAGGGCCATCTGGCGCTTGTCCGCAAAGCTCGCGAGGAAAATGACATTGTCATTGTGAGCATCTTCGTCAATCCCACTCAATTCGCTCCCGGCGAGGATTTCAATGTTTACCCCCGGAATTCCGAACACGATATGGAATTGCTGCGCAACGAGAGTGCCGACCTGGTTCTTATCCCCTCGGGCGAAGAGGTCTACCCGCCGGAGTGCGCCACCTGGGTCGATGTGGAGGGTGTGACTGAGAGGCTGGAGGGAGCGAGCCGGCCGGGCTTCTTCCGGGGTGTGGCCACCGTCGTCACGAAGCTGTTCAATATCGTCCGTCCGCACCGGGCCTATTTCGGCCGCAAGGATGC
>DATKUA010000089.1:0-13412 GCA_035530855.1 Acidobacteriota bacterium
GTGGGGGCTGAACAAGGTTTTCGCGCGCCACTTCGACGGCAACCGGGCATCGGGGCGGGTGCTCGAGAAGCTCGGGATGAAATACGAGGGCTGCCTGCGGCAGCACATCCGCAAGTGGGATCACTACGAGGACATCTGCCACTACGGCATCCTGCGGAGGGAATTCGAGTCGGAGCCGCCCGGCTGATGCTGCCGGATTAGGCCGCGCGATCCCGCCCCAGGCGGGATAAATACCTCTTCATTCCCGCTGCCGGTCTGCCCATCGATAGTACGGGCGGCCTTTATGCCGCCCTGATCCCGCCCCAGGCGGGATACCTCTGCAAGCACTCTGGTTGGAATTGATATAATGCCTGAACCGTCTACCCGCCTGCCTCCCCTCACTCTATCTTCGCCGCCTCGTACTTCGTCCCGCCGAAGCTGATCACCGCACCCGTGACGTTGCCCTCCTCGTCCAGCGTGAATTCAATCGGTATCGCGCTCTCGATCATCACGAACTTGATCCCCGTCTCCGGTAGGGTCGCCGACCTTTGGTTATCGGGACTGATCACAAAAAGCACTCCATTGTCGACCTCCACGGTCAACACATAATCGGAGCTGATCTGATAGCGCCCGGCATACAACTCCATCACCTCCGGATGCACATCGGCCGGCTCGATCTCTCGCGGCTTGAAATCGGGCCAGCCGTACTCCCTGGCGAGGCTGCGGAGAATCTCCGCCGCCAGGTCGCTGCCCGAGTTCCCGTTTGTCATCACTGCCGCGCCCATGCCCTTTGAGGTATATGCCCCCATATAGCACTGGTAGCCCTCGTTCGAGCCGCCGTGGCTGAACCGCATCCACTCGCCCTCGCCGCCGACTCCGATGCCCAAACCGTAACCGTCCATCTGCTCGGTCAGCATCTCGGCCACAGTTTCCTGCGACAGGACCTTGTTCGACTCGCCCGCGAATGATTTCTGCAGCTCGATCGCGAAGCGCGCCAGGTCGCTCGGAGTCGTCCACAGCCCCGCCGCGGCCATCTCGGGGTAGGTATGCCAACGGCCCTCGATCATCGCGCCGTCGCCGCCGTGCGCCCGCGCGGCGTTGCCGGCCAGAGCTTCAGGCAACGGCTGCTCGTAGGTGCTGCGGCTCATGCCCAGCGGTTCCAGCACCTTCTCTTTCATCAGAGCGGGAAAAGGCTTGCCGGAGACGTCGAGCATCAACTGCTGCGCCACGGTGATGCCCCCACCCGAATAGCTCCAGTTCGTCCCGGGCTCGGTGTCGACGCGGATCGAGTCGGTGTTGGCCGGCTCCACTCCGTCGAGGATCTGCACCAGCGTCGGCACCTCCGCGCTGGCCGCGTAGCCAGGGAAGCCGTGCACCGTGAGGCCGCCCGTGTGGCTCAGCAGGTGACGCAATGTCACCTTCGTGTTCGCGGTGAATTCGTTTTCCGGAATCTTCCAACTCGCCAGCTTGACGTTGGCCTCCTCGTCCAGATTAAGCACACCTTCCTGGACAAGCCACAACGCCGCCATAGCAGCCACCGGCTTGCTGATCGAGGCGGCCTGGAACAGAGTCTCGGAGTCGACCGCTTGCTCGCTACCCGCTTCTATCACTCCGTAACCTTTGGCCCACTCAATCTTGCCGTCGTAAATCACCGCCACGCTGACACCCGGCACATTGTAGTGCTCCATCCTCTCGGCGATCGAATATCCCTCCGCCGGCTCCCCCTTGGCCATCACCGCCGGCAGCAGGCCGCTCTCGACCCTCAAGATCCGTTCTTTTAGCGCCGCAGCGGCCAGCTCGGCACTCTCATTCTCGGCAGGTCCGCAGCAGACCAGGCCTGCGATCACGGCCAGCAGCGCGGATAAAACCAGCGATTTCTTCATAACCATTCCCCTTTCGATTCAGCCTTTCGGCGGAGAAATCCCCTGTATTCCGACTCAAACAATCAGGCGAACACTTAGCCCTCGGGTTTGCTAGTCCCCCGGCCACCCCTGCTCGCCGACAAGCCTGACAAAGCGGCAGCCGATCGAGTGCTCGGTGATTACTTCCCCCTCGTTCTTGTGCACGATCAGCAAGTCCTGCAAGTGGGGCGAGCCCACCGGTATCACCATCCTGCCGCCGTCGGCGAGCTGGTCGATCAGAGCCTTGGGCACGTTGGGCGCGGCGGCGGTGACGATGATCCGATCGTAGGGTGCGTCCTCAGCCCAGCCGAGCGTCCCGTCGCCCAGGATGACCCGCACGTTGGCGATGCCGAGGTGCTCGAGCGTCTCCCGCGACCGCGAGGCAAGCTCCGGGATTCGCTCGATCGAAGTCACCCGCGCGGCGAGGCGGCCCAACACCGCTGCCTGGTAGCCGCAGCCCGTGCCGATCTCCAGCACGTGATGCTCCGGCAGCACCCGCAGTTGCTCGGTCATCAGGGCGACGATGTAGGGCTGCGAGATCGTCTGGCCCTCGCCAATCGGGAGCGGGTAATCGTAGTAGGCTTCGCTCCACTGCATCGGATCGACGAACTCGTGGCGGGGAACCGTGCGCATCGCCGCCAGGACGCGGGCGTTGCGGATACCTCGCGACTCCATCTGCGTCCGCACCATGTGCAGGCGCTCTTTCTCGTAATCAGCCATCCTCGTTTCCGCCGAAAATCCCCCAGGCGGCGAGGCGACTTCTGGAGTCGCCGTCGGAGAGGTCGATCTGCAGGGGTGTGACGGAGGTGTAGCCGTCGGCGATCGCCTGGCAGTCGGTCTCGGGCGACTGCTCATAGTGTATCTCGTTGCCACCGATGCGGAACGTGAACCTGCCGTTTCCGCGGGCCCGCTCGTCGACCACCTGTTCGTAATGGCGCCGCCCCAGACGCGTCAGCTTGACTCCTGCCGAGGGCGGAGCGGGGAAGTTGACGTTAATTAGCGTCCGCGGCTCGATGCCGCGCGCGAGCACCTCCGAGGCGAGGCGTTTGGCGAAGGAGGCGGCCTCACCGAGGTCGACGCTGAGGCCGGCGGTCATCGAGAAGGCGAGCGCCGGGATGTCGAAGATGCTGCCTTCGACGGCGCCGGCCACCGTGCCGGAGTAGTGGACATCCTCGCCCAGGTTGGCGCCGTTGTTGATCCCCGACACCACCAGGTCGATATCGCCGTTCAAGATCTTTACGCGGGCGATGTAGACGCAGTCGGTGGGCGTGCCGCCGACGGCGTACCAGCGCGGCCTGACCACTTCGGCCTCGATCGGCTGACCCAGGGTCAGCGCGTGGCTGATGCCGCTCATCTCGCGGCTGGGGGCGACCACGGTCACCTCGCCCAGCTCGGACATCGCCTCGGCAAGTATCTTTATCCCCACGGTGTCTATGCCGTCGTCGTTGGTCACAAGGATTCGAAACATCTCGGACGCGCCCTATCCTGTTTGATTCGCTGAACGGCTGTTATTCCGGCTGCTCCGTGAATTCGGGAATCCGCCTGAAAATCCCCGGAATCGTCAACTTCGCTCTCTAAAAGTTTATGTCATCGGCAGGAATCACGCCAGTAAGAGATGAGACATGAAGCCGATAAGGAAGATAGGAAACTCATATAGCAAACCTGCCAGTTACTATCTCATCCCTGGTTCAGTCACTTTTTCGAGAGGACGAGGACCAGAGCATGGGTTTAATAGAAAAGAATCTCTACTTGCTTGAATGGTTTTTAAGTTTGAAGTTGCGAATAGAAAAGCTTACAATAATTTTATAATTTATTACTAAGATACTTGGGCTGGTTATCGCATTGGTGTGAGGTAATGAGCTATGGTACGCGATTTCTATGGCAAGCCTTTTAGCGATGAGACAAAGCTGAAGCTTGAACTGTTCCGTGGATATATTCGCGAGTGGATTCCTGTTTTCTTCACGCAATACACTTCTGGAAAGCAAAACTACAAGAGAATCAACATATTCGATTACTTCGCGGGTTCTGGTAGAGACGCATCAGGATTTCCTGGTTCGCCGCTGATTGTCGTTGATGAACTAAAGAACTACTGTGAAGTAAATACTCGCCTCAAGAATTCCACTGTTAAGGTCTTCTTATTCTTCTACGATTCTGACCCCAAGAAGATCAATGAACTGGATAAGAATATCGATCGAATCGAATGTAAACAGGGGTGTTGCCATATAAAGGTCGATACCAAACCATTTGAAGAAGCTCTTTCTGATAGCATCACAGTTCTTGAAAATCAGGAAGCAGCCAACCTGGTGATCATGGATCAATTCGGGATCAGTAATGTCACACCGGAAGTCGTTAGCATTCTCGCTCGAATTGAAACGACTGACATTCTATTCTTCATTCCTTCTTCCTATCTCAGACGATTCAAGGAAAATCAGCAGTTTCTCAAGAGACAGAATATAGATCGATCGAAACTCGGAGAAGTGGGACATAGTCAAATTCACAGGTTCATATACAATCATTATCGGACAATGATTCCTTCCGATGCCAAATACTACATGGCTCCATTTTCCATAAAGAAAGGAGGAAACATCCACGGAATTCTTTTTGGGAGTCGAAGCTTGTTTGGTCTCGACAAATTTCTCAAAGTCTGTTGGAATCTGGATCCTACGACGGGGGAAGCCAATTACGATATTGACGATGATCACATCAGGAGTGGTCAACTCTCCCTTTTTCCCGATCTGAATGTTACCACGAAGGAACGCTTTTTCATCAATTCTCTAATTAATATGCTAAGGACGCGTAGCGTCAACAATCATCAGCTGTATCAGTTTGTTCTGGAAAGAGGATATACTCCTAAAATAGCATCGGCTATTTTGCGAGGTCTTCAGAAGAAGGGGGTTGTTGATGCATTTCAAATCAGCAACCAGCGTCCTGCAAGGAGGGGAGCCTTCTATATCACATGGGATAACTATTCAAAATATCCGCCCAGAGTGTTATTAAGACTGTTGGAGCCCTGACCATGGGAAAAAGCAGAATAGAGTGGACGGAATCCACGTGGAATCCCGTTACCGGGTGCACAAAGATCAGCCCCGGCTGTGCAAATTGTTACGCTGAACGCATGGCTTACCGTTTACAGGCCATGGGCCAGGATAATTATCGAGATGGATTCGATGTTTCACTTCACGAGCGCGCCCTGTCACTCCCACTGAAATGGAAGAAACCGAGTGTTGTGTTTGTAAATTCCATGAGTGATCTCTTCCATGAACGTATTCCATTCGAATTTGTCGCCAAAGTGTTCGAAGTCATGGAAAAGGCTTCGTGGCATATTTTTCAAGTGCTTACAAAGCGCTCAGAGCGTTTGTGCGAGTTTGCCCCGAAATTAAAATGGCACAAGAACATTTGGATGGGCGTGAGCGTTGAGAATGCTGATTATGGGTACAGGATTTCCAAGTTGAGTGAGGTCCCGGCGTTTGTTCGGTTTGTTTCATTCGAGCCGCTTATTGCGCCTGTCGGAGAAGTTGATCTAACCGACATCGATTGGGTCATTGTGGGTGGTGAATCCGGACCGAAAGCAAGATCTATGAAAGAGGAGTGGGTGTCTGACATTCAAAACCACTGCCTGAAGTTTGATGTTCCATTCTTCTTCAAGCAGTGGGGCGGAATTAATAAAAAGAAAAATGGGCGTCTCCTGAACGGGCGAACTTGGGATGAAATGCCCCTGTGCCGACTTGTATCTTGACGGCCACAATCACTTGAGCTACCAAGAACAGCGTAATCTTATTTGAACACAACCCTATTGAGATAGTCTGACTATGGGATGGGTGTAATTTGATGGCAAAGTGAAGGAAATGGTCGGGACGGCGGGATTTGAACCCGCGGCCCCTAGCCCCCCATGCTAGTGCGCTACCAGGCTGCGCTACGTCCCGACCGGGGGCGACAGCATAGAACAACAACCATCGCAGGTCAACAGATACGCTGAACAACTGCTCAGGTTGTCGGAGCGGTAAACGATTACAGGCTGCCGGGAGTGGCTCAGGGCGCCTACTTCAGCAGCTTCTGCAGTTCCTCGAGCTGGCGGCGGAGCTTGTGCAGCTTATGCACGAGGCGCGCTTCGCGGTCATCGCTGACGATGTTGGGGTTGGCCTCCGACTTGGTCAGCAGCTCCCGCGCCCCGCGGATCGTGTAGCCTTGCTCGTGCAGCAGGTTCTTGATCCGGCGCACGAGATCGAGATCGTCATCAGTGTAGAGGCGGCGGCCGGTGCGGCTCTTGCGCGGGCGAAGCTCGGGGAATTCCTGCTCCCAGTAGCGGATGGTATAGGCGGGCAGCGAGGTCAGCTTGGCGACCTCTCCGATGCTGTGGTACTTGATCCTCTCTTTATCCCCCATACGATCCTGCGCTGTCTTGCTGATGCGGAGAGGTATTATACAATCACTATGCCCCTTTGACACCGCTTAACTGACTCGTCAGCGTTCCGGCGCCTTGTTGAGGGCATTGAGCGGTCTCCTGCCGGCAACGAGGCTGCCGCCGACGGCACCGCCCTTCCTGCCGTTACCGTCCAACAAATTGAATGCATCCTGCATTCGCGCCTCGGCTTTGGCGAGGTCCCCGACCGCCCGGTGGCTCTCGCCCGACGCGCCCTCGATGCTGTCGGTGGCGTCGCCGGTGCGCTTGAGCATCTCACGCATTCTCTCCACCACCTTGAGGAAGGCCCTGCCGTTGTCGCCCGCCCGCGCCGCCTCGATGTTGGCGTTGAGCGTCACTATCTGCATCTCGCGCAGGACGGCGTGGATGATGTCGAGTGCGTTGTCGACCTTGTCGATCGCGCCGCCGAGGATGTCGGTGAGGCTGCGGAATTCTCCCGAGATTTTATCCAGCGTTGTGCTGTTCATCTCGGCCTGTGCTTCGATCATGTCGATCATCATCTTCGCGCAGCCCGAGGTCATCACGTTCTGTCCCGGCTTCAGCATTTGCCGCAGCTCTGCCTGCACCTTGCTGCTGCCGGTCACCTCGATCACGACATCAGCCTTGCTGATACCTCTCTCCATGTCGTTGGTCGTGGCGATGCCCATCTCCCGCGCCAGGCGCATCGCAGGCGCGTCGCTTAGCAGATCGACGACGCAGCGCACTTCGGCCTCTTCCAATGTGGAGAAATAATTGAGCAGGATAACCGCGGCGTTACCCCCTCCGATGAATGTAATCTTCATCCATGGCCTCTTTGATTATTGCTGGAATGCTCTCGTCAGGCTTTGTAATCGGTGGGTGCGTCCCAACCCCTTCGGTGAATGTTTGCCGCCCGCGAGTCCCCCTTTACCTCGCTGCAGACACCACTTTTTTAACAACATTCAAAGACTATTTCAACATGAATACCTGTTGCCAACGCGTTTTGCGTAGGATTGTAAGGTGTTTTTATTACGACAAAATGCCTCGGGGGTGCGGCTATCGATGGACGATCGCGAAGCGTATCGGCACGCCCTCGAAGTCGAACGCATCGCGCAGCGCGTTCTCGAGGTAGCGCAGGTAGTTATCGGGCAGCGTACCGCGCACGAAGATGCGGAAGCGGGCGGGGGATGAGGTAACCTGATTCATCCGCAGTATCTGCACCTCCTTGCCGCGCTGGGCCGGGATGGAGTAACGCGCCTGGGCCGCCTCGAGGAATCGCGCCAGCTCGGCCGGGGAGATCGTCCGCTCCTGGGTCTCCGCGATGCGCAGCAGATACTCAATCAGGCGGTCGACATGCAAGCCGGTGAGGGCGCAGGTGGTGACGATCGGGGCATACCGGAGGCTGAAGAAACTCTCGGCGATATCGCGGATCGAGCGGTCGCCCTTGCGCCCCTCATCCTCGTCCGAAGGCACCAGGTCCCACTTGTTCATCACGATCAGCGCTCCGGAGCCGTTCTTGTCGATCATCCCTCCGAGCGCCTTGTCCTGCGCCGTCAGGCCCTCGTTGGCGTCGAGCATCAGAATGCAGCAGTCGGCCTCCGCAATCGTGCGGCGCGCCTTGATTGAGCCTACAACCTCCACCCGCGCGCGGATCAACGCCTTGCGCCTGATGCCCGCGGTGTCGAGGAAGACGAAACGGCGCCCGCCGATCTCCACCGACACGTCCACCACGTCGCGCGTCGTGCCCGCTATTTCGCTGACCAGCATCCGGCCCTCGCCGATGATCGCGTTGAGCAGCGACGATTTGCCGACGTTGGGGCGGCCGATGATCGCCACCTTCATCGCAGCCGCTTCCTCACCGGCTTCCTCGCCGGGGGGCGGCAGCATCTCCCTGACCCGCTGCGCCAGGGCCGCGATCCCCGCGCCGTGTTCGGCGCTGATCTGCACCGAATCCTCGATGCCCAGCGAGTAGAATTCAGCCGCGTAGGGTTCCTGCTTCGGGCCGTCCACCTTGTTCAGCGCCAACAGCAAGGGCTTGCTGTGGCGGCGCAGGTGGGCGGCAAGCTCGCGGTCGACCGGCGTCAGCCCGGCGCGCACGTCGACCAGCAGGATGATCACGTCGGCCTCGGTTACGGTGCGCAGAGCCTGGTCGCGGATGCCGGAAATCAGCGAGTCGGAGTCGTCGAGGTCGAGGCCGCCGGTGTCGACCAGGCGCACCAGCCGCCCGTCAAGCTCGATCTCGTCGTAGATGCGGTCGCGCGTGATCCCCGGCGCGTCGTCGACGATCGCCCGCCGCCGTCGTGCAAGGCGGTTGAACAGCGTCGACTTGCCGACGTTCGGCCTTCCCACGATTGTCACTAGCGGCGGCATCTTTATCGCTCCTCCGGCCGCAGAGTATAGCGCGACTCGGCTATAAATGCAGGATCAAGCTTGTCGATTGACTGGATCAGACGGCATCCGCAGCCGTTTCGGATTCCCCGCCGATATTGGATCGCTTCTCGTAGGCGATTGGGAACAGCCTGGTCTTGATCAGGATCAGGATCGTCAGGTTGTAGATCGCGTGCGCGGCGATCGCCGCCGGCAGCGAGCCGCTCAGCTGGTAGAGAAAGCCGAGCCCAATGCCGGCGAGAATCGCCACAACGATGTAGAGCTTGCCGTAGGCGTGCAGCAGTCCGAAGAGCAACGCGGTGGCCCAGATTCCGAGGTCGGGCTGCAAAGCCCCTCGGAAGAGGATCTCCTCGGCGCACGCCGCCACGGCGCACAGTAGGAAAGCCTGCAGCCAGGTGGCCCCGAAAAGGACCTCCAGAACGCGCATCGAGCGTGAGCGTTGGAAGGCTCTGATGGTTTTCACCGAGAGCCAGATCAGCAGCCCCGCAGCCAACCCGAGGGCCGCTCCCAGAGCGACAACGTCGGCCCTCAAGCCGAACGAGAGCGTCTCGAAGAGGTTCTCTTTGTTCAACATCCAGGCGACAGCGAAGCCCGCGACGCCGATCAGCAATTCGATTGCGAGGCCGATGGTTATGACCATCCAGCTCAGGCGAGGCAATTCCATGTCAAATTCCTTCAGCTTTGAGACGGTATCCACTATCGCTCAACAAAGCGCTCCGGCAACGCCGGACGGGATAATATACCCTAATCGAATTGTAACATCGAGGGCCAAAAGGAGGTCATATAAATAATTAATCGCGAATGCATTCATTTTTTCACCTTTTCCGTCACCCTTCATCTTGACGTCTCGCGCACGCTAATGGTAGCCTGCACCATAGCTTACAGGAGTTCTTGACAGTTGACCCGTTTTCGCTAATCGCTCCTGTAATGCGTGTATAAGATATAATTAACGGTCCAATTGAGCATTTGGCGAGGTGAGACAAGGTGAGCTACGAGAAATTGGTACCCCCTACGGAAGGGCGGAAAATCACCATTACCGACGGAAAGCTGGTTGTCCCCGACAATCCGATCATCCCCTTCATCGAGGGCGACGGAATCGGCCCGGACATCTGGGCGGCGGCAAACAAGGTGCTCGACGCCGCGGTTGCGAAGACGTATGGTGGCAAAAAGAAAATAGTCTGGTTTGAGATCTTCGCCGGCGACAAGGCAAACGCCAAGTACGGCAACTACCTGCCGCAGGACACGCTGGCAGCGATCAAGGACCACCTGGTGGCCATCAAAGGCCCGCTGACCACGCCCGTCGGCGGCGGCTTCCGCAGCCTCAATGTCAGCCTGCGTCAGTTGCTGGATCTCTACGCCTGCGTGCGGCCCGTGCGCTACTTCAAGGGTGTCCCCAGCCCGGTGGCCCGACCCGAGAGGATGGATATCATCATCTTCCGCGAGAACACCGAGGACGTCTACGCCGGCATCGAGTGGCAGGAAGGCTCGCCGGAGGCCAAGAAGGTCATCAACTGGCTCAACAGCGAGATGGGCCGCAACATTCGCCTCGACAGCGGCATCGGCATCAAGCCGATCTCCGAGACGGCCAGCAAGAACCTCATCCGCAAGGCGATTCGCTGGGCGGTTGACAAGGGCCTGCCGAGCATCACCCTGATGCACAAGGGCAACATCATGAAGTACACCGAGGGCGCCTTCCGCGAGTGGGGCTATGAGGTGGCGCGCGAGGAGTTCGGCGAGCAGACGATCAGCGAGCAGGAACTGTGGGACAAGTACGACGGCAAGTGCCCCGCGGGCAAAGTGATCATCAAGGACCGCATCGCCGACTCGATGTTCCAGCAGATCCTCACCCGCACCGACGAGTACGACGTCATCGCCACCACCAACCTCAACGGCGACTTCATCAGCGACGCCTCGGCCGCACAGATCGGAGGACTCGGCCTCGCACCGGGTGCCAACATCGGCGACTACATCGGCCTCTTCGAGGCGACCCACGGCACGGCGCCGAAGTACGCGGGCAAGGACCAGGTCAATCCAGGCTCGATCATTCTTTCCGGAGTGATGATGCTGCAGTATCTCGGCTGGGACGAGGCCGGAGAGCTGATTATCGACGCGATGCAGAAGACGATCTCGCAAAAGCTCGTGACCTACGACCTGCACCGCTTGATGGAAGGCGCCACCAAGCTCAAGTGCTCCGAATTCGGCGCCGCTATTGTCAAAAACATGGGCTGATACACGGCTTCCGGGCTTCCGCCCGGGGCCGGCTGAGGATTTATAACCGCGCAGCGCGGCCTAAACTAGGAGGAAGGGTATGCGAAAGAAGATTGCAGTTATCGGAGGAGGCCATGTGGGGGAGATGACGGCCTGCCACCTGGTGATGAAGAACCTCGGCGACGTGGTTCTGACCGACATAATCGAGAACATGCCGCAGGGCAAGGCGCTCGACATGTGGGAGCAGGCGCCGGTGGAGGGCTACGACTGCCACCTCACCGGGACCAATGACCTGGCGGACATCAAGGGCAGCGACGTGATCATCGTCACCGCCGGCGTGCCGCGCAAACCCGGCATGAGCCGCGACGACCTGCTCAACGTCAACTACAAGATCATGGCCGACATCGCACCCAAGCTCGCCGATTATTGCCCCGACGGGATCATCATCGTCGTCTCCAATCCGCTCGACGTCATGGTCGCCACATGCTTCAAGATGGCCGGGCTCCCCAAAGAACGAGTCATGGGTATGGCAGGCATACTCGACACCGCACGCTTCCGCAGCTTCATCGCTCTGGAGGCCGGCGTCAGCGTCGAGAGCATCCAGGCCATGGTCCTCGGCGGCCACGGCGATACGATGGTTCCCCTCGTGCGCTACACAACCATCGCCGGAATCCCCATCTCACACTTCATCCCCAAGGATCGCATCGATGCCATCATCGAGCGCACCCGTATGGGCGGCGGCGAGATCGTCAAGCTGCTCGGCACCAGCGCCTACTACGCCCCCGCAGCCGCGGTGGTCGAGATGGCCGAAAGCATCCTGCTCGACAAGAAGAAGATCCTCCCCTGCGCGGCGCGCCTCGAGGGCGAGTACGGCGTCTCGGGAATCTTCATGGGAGTGCCGATCAAGCTGGGCGCAAAGGGCGTCGAGGAGATCATCAAGCTCGACCTCAACGACGAGGAGCGCGCCATGCTCGACAAGAGCGTCGATCACGTCAAGCGCCTGATGGAAGAGATGAAAATCTGACCCATCCCAATGTTCGACGATTCGAGCCCCCGGCATTTGCCGGGGGTTTTTTTGATTGCGACTGCGATTTCCCTCCCGGGGAACAATCACACCGGCCTGATCCGACTCGGGTGGTTTTCGATTTTCCTCAATTATTTTGCCGTTTTTTGCACTTCGGCAATTATGTATAGATGAAAAGCGGATTACTGGGCTTGTACGCTTTTCCCGGACAAAGTCATTATTAAAAATCTTTCTCCACGGTCCGGTTTGGCGAACACCGTGGTCGTGGCATAACCGGCCGCCTAGTCGGGCTGAGAAAAAACGATAACAGGTGCCCCTTGATAAAAGTGCTGCACATCGATGACTGCGAGAACGACTTGGAATTGACCAAGGCCGCGTTAACTAGTCTGAGTCCCGACATCGAGATCGAATGGGCATTTTCCGCCTCCGAAGGTCTCACCAAGCTGCGCTGCAATAGCTTCGACTGCGTGATCAGCGACCTGCGCATGCCAGAAATGGACGGCCTCGAGCTTCTCCGCGTAGTGCGGAGGAAGTTCAACCGCATCCCATTTATCATGTTGACCGGGGAAGGGGACGACCAGGCCGCCACAGAAGCGATGCGCACCGGCGCCGACGAGTATTACGACAAGGAAGGCGCGCTGGAGCACTTCAGAAAGCTGCTCAGCAGCATCTTCAAATACTCCAAAACGGGGACACTCAACTCCGTTTGAAGCCCGTTGTGTTAATTCTCCGTCAGGATTCTTCTCTCACGATATCCGTGTAGCCGGTCGCCCCAATCTCACCGATGTAATTGCCCGCATCGCAAGGGCGTGGCATACTTCGGCGACGGCCTTTGGGGGGAGCGAAGATGGAAGACATCGAAAAACTGCTGAGCGACTATTTTCCCGAGTTTGAGCTGATAGAGGACAAGGAGCTCTGTCGCAAGACGGCCGCCGTCTGGAAGCGCGCCATGGAAATGGGCGGCCTACAGACGCGCGAGGATCTCGACCGCCTGCCGTTCACCCTGCTGCTCGACACCGGCGCCAACTTCATGCAAAAGACCCGCGGCATGGTGAAGCTCGCGGTCGCGGCCGCCAAGATCCTCAAGGAAACCTACGGCGACCTGCTGCCGCTCAACATGGATAACATGATCGCCGGGGCGATCCTGCTCGACGTCGGCAAGCTGGTCGAGATAGTGCCCGACGGCCGGGGTGGCTGGCGCAAGAGCAGGGAGGCCCAGGTGGTGCGCCACCCGGTGCTCGGCGCGATGCTCTGCTGGGAGCAAGGCATACCCATCGAGATCTGCAACATGGTCGCCTTCCACAGCTCCGAGGGCGAGAAGCACCCGCGCACGCCCGAGGGCTGGGTGATGCACCACATTGATTTCGTCATGTTCGACCCGTTCAAATGGAAGCTCAATAAATAGGCAAACCTCCTGCATCGCCTCCACAACTGAATATCGAATATCAAACCCATCGGAATTGCGGTTGTATCCTCGTGAACCGCCCCGCTGGCCGGACACTGTTCGGGACAGGCACCACTGACAGGTGGCTCC
>DATKUA010000090.1:0-14111 GCA_035530855.1 Acidobacteriota bacterium
AATCGTCGGCATCCTGGGATGGGTTTTGACGGAAGGTATCGGGGCGGCGTCAATGCCTGCCGCGCCGGCGGATCCAGAGATCCAGCCGTTCAACGACGTGCGCAACAAGGACTTGAGCGGCTACGATTTCTCCGACAAGCCGGACCTGATCCAGACGCTCTGGTTCAACCGGGACACGATCTGGCCGCCGGCCTCGAAGATGCCTCCGGGCGTCAAGCCGTCGAAGATCATGACCAGAGGGAAGAATCCGGGGCTGGGCGTGCGCTCGCTTCACAAGCAGAAGGTGACCGGGGAGGGGGTGAGCGTGGCGATCATCGACCAGCCCCTGGACCTCAACCATCCCGAGTACAAGGGGAAGATCGTCGCCTACAAGGACTTCGTCAACGATCCCTCGCAACCGACCAGCATGCACGGGACGGCCGTGGCCAGCCTGCTGGTGGGGAGGAAGATCGGCGTCGCCCCGGGGGCGAGGCTGTACTACGCCGCCGTCCCCTCCTGGAAACTGGACGCGGCCTACTACCAGAGGGCGCTGGACTGGGTCATCGCCCGGAACAAGGCTCTGCCGAAGGGCGAGCGGATCAGGGTGGTGTCGGTCTCGGCTTGCCCATCCGGTCAAGGCACTCCCTACACGAAGAACACGCAGAAGTGGGATGCGGCCTGCCGGCGTGCCGAGAAGGCCGGGATTCTCGTGCTGGATTGCACGTATCATCGCGGCATAGTGGGGGTTTGCTACTACGATGCGAAGAAGCCGGACAAGGTGGAGAGATGCACGCCCGGATTCCCAGGGATGGAGTCTGGGAAATTCCCTGAGCTGATCTTGGCGGTCACCTCGCCGCGGACCCAGGCGGAGGTCCAGGAACCGGGTGAGTTCAGCTATCAATACATGGGCCGCGGCGGCCTGAGCTGGGGTATTCCATACTGCGCGGGAGTTCTGGCGATGGGTTGGCAACTGTCACCGGAGCTCTCGAAAGGGGAGATCGTGGCGCTGCTGTTCGAGTCGGCCTACAAGCCGGATGAGCAGACGAACATCATCAATCCCAAGGCGTTCATCAGCCTCGTCCGCCAGAGGACAGGCCGCGAGTAACCGGAAGCCGGTTCACTTTTTCTGAATATCATTGTGGTGAATCGAGGGGATAGACTAGGAGATGGAAAAGGAAAAAGAGAAGAAGTAAGGTTCGCTTTTCTCATCATCCATCTTCAGCCTTTCCAGTGATTCCAATCCCGCCTAACAACCAATCCCGGATCGCCGGGGTCAAATACCATGTGGTATTGGTGTATGTTGCCCTGTGGTTCAATGATGCGGAAGTCTTGTTTTTTCCGCAATGGCACTCTGGGGGGAGGTTCAAATGACTTTTCTGCTGGCAGTATTCCTGACTGTTTTGCCTTTTCATGCAGAGATCGAAACCCAAGCCATCCACTACGAGGTCTCGATACCGCAGCCGCAGACGCACATGTTCGAGGTGCGGATTGAGGTTGGCGGGCTGGGGCTGGGCGAGGTGGACTTGTCGATGCCGGTGTGGACGCCCGGCTCGTACCTGGTGCGCGAGTACGAGCGGCACGTGGTGAGATTTGCCGCGGAGAACGGCGCGGGCGATCCGCTGGCCTGGCGCAAGCTCGACAAGAACACCTGGCGTGTGCAGACGGGGGGCGCGGCCAAGGTTGTCGCGAAGTACGAGGTCTACGGCCGCGAGCCTGGGATCCGGTGGTCGTTCGTCTACGACGAGGGGGGGCACGTGATCGGCCCGAGCCTGTTGATGCACCCGGTGGGCTACGCCGATCTGCCGGCAACGGTCAGGTTCAACCTGCCGGAGGGGTGGAAGCTCGACGGCGGCATCGCCCCCGCGGCGGAGGATCCCTTCCTGATCTCGGCCCGCTCCTACCACGACCTGATCGACACGCCGATGATGATCGGCAATTTCGAGAGCGTCGAGTTCGAGGTCGACGGCGTGGCGCACCTGATCGCGGTGCTCGGTCCGACGGACGCCGACCTGGAGAAGCTGAGCGCCGATGTGAAGAAGCTCGTCGAGACAAACCGGGACCTTTTCGGCGAGCTGCCCTACGAGCGTTACGTGTTCGCGTGGATGACGATTGAGCATGGCGGGGGAATCGAGCACGCCAACGGCACCAGCCTGGGAATGGGCGGCTGGGGCTTCGACGACGAGGAGCGCTATAAGGGATTTCTCGGTGTGGTGGCACATGAGCACTTCCACGCCTGGAATGTGAAAAGGATCCAGCCGCCGGCTTTCCGTCCTTACGGCTACGAGGAGGAGAACTACACCGACGCACTCTGGTGGTACGAGGGCGTGACCTCATATTACAACGAGCGGATGCTATTACGGGCCGGATACGAGGATTACGAGGGCTACCTCAAGGATCTTGCAGGCCAGATAGACAGGTACAGGACGACTCCCGGCCGGGAATTACAGAGCGCCGCTGATTCGAGCTACGACGCCTGGGTCAAGGCTTACCGCGGCGACGAGAACAGCGAAAACGTGCAAATCAGCTATTACAACAAGGGCGCGATCGTCGGCCTGCTGCTCGATTTGGAAATCGCAAAACAAACCGGAGGAAAGAAGGGGCTCGACGACGTGGTTCGCCTGATGTGGGAGCGGACGCATGACGAGGGCGCGGCATTCGGCACGAATGATATCCGCGCCGTCTGCGAGGAGGTCGCCGGCGGTTCATTCGACGAGATCTTTGACAAGTATGTCTACGGCACCGCGGAGGTACCCTTCGAGGATTACCTGGGGTATGCGGGCTACGAGTTGAAGGCGGAGCAGGAAGAGGAGAAGGAGGGGGAGGATAAGGAGAAGCCGAAGGGTTTCCTGGGTGCGTCGTCGCGGGTATCAAACGGCAGGCTGACCGTCTTGCGGGTTGTCAGAGGCGCCCCGGCCTGGCTCGGCGGTCTCAATTTCGGCGATGAGATGCTGGCGATCAACGGTTTCCGTATCCCCGATTATGACGCCTTCATTCAGCAGTTGGGTCGCTACGGGCCGGGTGAGACGTTGGAAATACTGATCTCACGCCACGGAAAGATCCGCACGCTGGAGGTGACTCTCGGAGAGAGACCCTACCGCGAATACAAGATAGAGGAAGTGGGGGAGCCTTCGGAAGCGCAGACGGCGGTTCGTGAGAAGTGGCTGCCGAAGCCGCCCGCGAGTGAGGACGCGGAGGAATCCTGAAATCCACGTCGCCTGGTGAGTAGCGGTGTGGAAACCGAATCAGATGGATTTCTTGAAAACGATGCGGAAATGCCGCCCGTAGATGGCAAGCGTAATGGCCATCGGGAACAGGCTGGGGCGCCGAAATGCGGCCCAGAAAAAGAGCTTCCAGTAGTGAAGCCTTTCCTTGCCCAGGAGGCCGAGCCGGATGATGGATTTGATCAGCGCTCCGATGTGATAAGGCCTGAGATTGATCGATTTCCTGAATTTCGGCTTGAATCCTTTCAGGAATTCCTTGACGCGCTTGTAGTAAGGTCCCGGCGAGTACAACTTGCTGATGATCTCTTTATAGCCGCTAATCAAATTCGCCAGGCCCATTTTGGGGATGATGTTGGTCGAGCAGTTGGTGTTGTCACCGCTGAAGAAACTCGTCAGCCTTCCTTCCTGCTTGAGGCGTTGGTAGAGTTTCGTGCCTTTGGGGGCTTCCAGCAGGCCGACCATGGCGGTGACGATTCCGCTGTTTTGAATGAAGGATACCATGCGGTCGAAAATGGATGGGGGATCGTGATCGAAGCCGACGATGAAGCCGCCGGTGACCTGCAGTCCCGCCTCCTGGATCTTTTTGACGGAAGCCATCAGGTCGCGCTTGATGTTGTGGTTCTTGCCGCACTCGGCCAGAGATTCCTCGTTGGGCGATTCGATGCCGATGAAGACCATGGTGAATCCTGCGCTGGCCATCAGGTGCAAGAGCTCGTCGTCGTCGGAGAGGTCTATCGACGCTTCGGTGAGGAACTCGAAAGGCCGCGCTTTCTCTTTCTGCCATTCGATGATTGCCGGCAGGATTTCCCGTTTCAGTTTCCTGCGGTTGCCGATGAAATTGTCGTCGACGAAGAAGACGTTTCCCTGGTAGCCGCGCGAGTGAACGGCATCGAGTTCCGCGATTACCTGCTCTGTGGATTTGGTTCGGACTTTGCGACCGAAGAGCTCCGGGATGTCGCAGAACTCGCAGTGATACGGGCAGCCCCGCGAGTACTGGATATTCATCGAATTATATTTGTTCAGATTGATGAGGTCCCACTGGGGCATGGGGGTTCTCTCGAGGTCGTGGAAGCGGCGCGAGGAGTAAATACTCGCGGCTTGATTGTTCTCGAGGTCGTGGAGGAATCGAGGCAGGGATGCTTCCGCTTCATAGAGTACGAAGTGGTCGACACCGTCGAAGTCTTCGTGCTCGGCGGAAAACAGTGGTCCCCCGGCGACTACCTTCACCCCCTTTTTTTTGCACCTCTCTATCACTTCCCGCGCGGAATCGCGCTGCACTATCATGGCGCTGATGAAGACGATGTCCGCCCATTCAATCTGCTTGTCCTTGAGGCGGCTGACGTTCATGTCCACAACTTTCTTTTCCCAATCGTCGGGCAGCATTGATGCGACGGTAAGCAAGCCGAGCGGCGGGAAGGCGGCTTTTTTCGAGACAAACCACAAGGCGTGTTTGAAGCTCCAGAACGTGTCGGGGTAGCAGGGATAAATAAGCAGCGCCTTCATCGTGTCGATGCCCTTTTCTAATTGATGCCGGTTTGCCCCCACTCGATGAAACATTAAATCAGCAGCGAGACACGCATGGTGATTAGGCGCGCGCGCATAACCGACTCGGTGGGAAAGAGAAGCATGATACCATCAAAAGGCCGGCAAGTGGACTAAGTTGTTGCAGGAGAGGAACGGCGGCCGCACTTTCTCTCACGGGGGGTGGAAATGACCAAGGGACGATTGGGGATAATTTTCGGACTGATAATAATTTCGGTGGTCGCTTGCAATACGGACCAGAGCGCCGTAGTTCCTGCACTGGAGCCTGCTGAAGGCGGTCTTGCATCGGGTGAGCACGGCATGGTCAGCAGCGCCCACCCGCTGGCCACGCAGGCGGGGCTGACCGTTCTGAAGCAGGGAGGCAGCGCTTTCGACGCGGCGGTAGCGGTGGCGGCGGCGCTCAACGTGGTCGAGCCGATGATGTCGGGTATCGGCGGCTACGGCACCATTCTGGTTTACGATGCGCAAAAGGACGAAATCCTTTTCCTCGATTCCAGTGGCAAGATCCCGGTCGGCACCGACTCCGACGCCTTCCGCTCTCCGACGCCGAGTTACCTCGAGAACCGCCGCGGGCCGAAGGCGGTCTCGACTCCGGGTAACGTCAACGCCTGGGAGGCGATGTGGAAGGGCTACGGCAAGCTGCAATGGGCCGAATTGTTCGAGCCGGCGATTGCGCTCGCCGAGCATGGTTTCCGCATCGATGAGGGCTGCGCGCGTTCCATCGGGCGGGCATTCGGTGAATTTCCCGAGCACGCGAAGGCATTTTACGGCAAAGGAGGCGTACCGCTGGGCGCGGGCGAATTGTTGATCCAGAGGGACCTGGCCGGCAGCCTGCGGTTGATAGCGCGCGAGGGGGCGAAGGCTATTTACGGCGGCGAGATCGGCTGGGCAATCGATGCGGAGATGCGCCGCACCGGCGGCTTCCTCTCGCTGGAGGACCTTGTCAAAGACAAGGCGGAATGGTGGGAGCCGATTCATATAACCTACCGCGGATACGAGGTTTACACCGCCTCACCGCCGAGCACGGCGTTTCCGTCGCTGATCCGGCTCGGCCTCATGAGCCGCTTCGACGTCGCGGCGCTTGGGCACAATTCGGCCGGCATCTTGCACCGCTTCATCGAGTCGACAAAGCACGCCTTTTGGTGCCGGCTGCGCTACGCCGGCGATCCCGAGGTCAGCCCACCTCCTCTGGAGATGTTGTTATCGGAGAAGTACTGGGACGAGGTGGTCTCCGGCTTCGACATGGAGAAAGCGAAGCCGTTTGAGTATCCCGGCAACGAAGAGACGCCGCAGCAGCACACCACGCACTTCGTCGTCGCCGATGCGCAGGGGAACATCGTCTGCGCCACGCAGACGCTCGGTAATGCTTTCGGCAGCCGCATCATGCCGGAGGGCACCGGCATCTGGCTCAACAATTCGCTCGCCTACTGCACCTTCGAGCCTAAGGGCAATCCGATGGACGCCCACGCGGGGCAGAGAAAACTATCGGGCGACTGCCCGACGATCATCTTGCGCGACGGTAGGCCCTGGGCGGCGTTGGGGACGCCGGGCGGGCACACGATCGGCCAGACAGTGCCGCAGATGGTGATGAACATGATCGATTTCCGCATGGACATCGCCGGGGCGATCGCGGCGCCGCGGGTCAGTTTCATCGAGCCGGACCTGATCGCGATCGAGGAAGGCGTAGAGCAGGGCGTGAGGGATGCTCTGGCGGCGATGGGACATAAAATCCGTGTATTGCGGAGACCTGGTGGCCTGGGCAATGCCTACGGCCTGACAATTGAATACGGCGCGAACGGCAGGCCGGTGCGTTTCAGTGGTGCCGCCGATCCGCGCGGCACCGGCAAGGCCGAGGGATACTGAGAAACGGGCAGAGTTAGCTTGTTGCCGCAAATCCGTTTGATGCAGATAAAGTTGCAGAGGACAGAGATTTTGTATCAAGTCTGCGGTTCCACACGAAGGTCGGTGGCAATAAACTGAAGTATGATGAATAATATCGCCGGGGTGTAGGGACCCCTTTCCATGCATCATCGAGCCGGGAGGAGGACTATGCGCGAAGCAGGTTTGAGGAATATTTTAGTTTTTCTACTGGTGGTTGTTTGTATGGCTCCGGCGAATGCGTCGGACAATCCCGTTCATTACACTGTCTCGATCCCCCAGCCGCAAACGCATCTGTTCCATGTCGAGATGGGTATTACAGGTGTAGAGGGGCCGCAAGTCGACTTGTCGATGCCGGTGTGGTGGGGCGCTTACCGCGTGCAGGATTTCTCGGCGAACGTGGTTGAGTTTGCTGCGTTCGACGCCGAAGGCAACAACCTGGAATGGCGCAAGCTCGACAAGAACACCTGGCGGATCGAGACTGGCGGCTCGGTGGCGGTCACGGCGAAGTACGTCGTCTATTCGCGCGAGATGCGGACGACCACCTCCTGGGTCAACTCGAACCTGGGCCACATCCTCGGCGGCAACCTGTTCTTCTGGGTTGACGACGACACCGGCCGGGCGGCGACGCTCAAGCTGGATCTGCAGGCCGGATGGAAAGTGAGCGCGGGAGCGGTCTCGGAGCCGGGCGATCAAACGCTGTTCAGCTTCCCGAGCTACCACGAGTTGATCGACACGCCGATGCTGATCGGCACTCACAGGGAATTCGGCTACGAGGTGGAGGGGATACCTCACCTGGTGGCGGTGGCGGGCAGGACCGATATCGACATCGATCTGTTCGTCGAGGACACTAAGAAGATCGTCGAGGCCTCGGCCGACTGGTTCGGCGGCCTGCCTTACGAAAAATACTGCTTCATCCTGGTCTGCTCACCCAACGCCGGCGGCGGCCTGGAGCACGCCAACGGCACGACGATGATCGTGCCAGATTGGCGCTACCCGCACAAGCGCCTGCGCTGGCTGACGGCGCACGAGTACTTCCACACCTGGAACGTCAAGCGCATCCAGCCGCCCTGCTTCAAGCCCTACGACTACGACCGCGAAATCTTCACCGGTTTCCTCTGGTTCAGCGAGGGCTGCACCGAATATTTCACCGCGCAGTTGCTGTTGCGCGCCGGATTGTGGACGCGCGAGATGGTGCTGGACAACTACGCCGAGCTGATCAACGAGTACCGTGGCCGCCCGGGCAGGCTCTACGAGAGCGCCTACGACGGCTCGTTCGACACCTGGCTCGGGCGCAGGCGCGGCGAGAATTCGGTCAACGTCAGCTTCAGTTATTACCCGAAGGGTGAGATTGCGGGGCTGATTATCAACTTCGAGATGATGCAGCGGACGGGTGGTGAGAAGTGCTTCGACGACGTCTTGATGGCGATGTGGCGCAGGTACCTGGAAGAGGATGCCGGATTCACGACCGAGGATGTGAGGGCCTTGTGCGAGGAGATCGCGGGCGGCTCGTTCGAGCAGGTCTTCGCCGATTACGTCTATGGCGTGCGTGATGTGCCATTCGAGGAGTACTTCCCGATCTGCGGCTACCGGGTGATCCCGGATCCTGAGCGGACCGCAGCGGAGCAGGTCGGGGCTTGGCTGGGCGCGAGGTACAGCGACGAGGGCGGAAAGGTCGAAATTACGGCGGTACTACGCGACACCGAAGCCTGGCAGGACGGCTTGAATTACGGCGACGAAATCATTTCCTTCGGCGGTGTGCGAATCCAAGGCACCGCCGACCTCGATCTGCAATTAAGACTGCGCAAGCCGGGCGAAGAGGTCGAGGTGGTAGTCGGCAGGGACGGACTGGTCGAGGCGCTTGCGGTGACGATGGAAGAATTCCCCCAGCCGATCTACACGATCGACGGCGTGAGGGAGCCGAGAGAGATACAGCTCAAGTGCCGGGAGAAATGGCTCGGTGTAGACAAGATACGGCCTTGATCAGCTTGGCCGGGTTGGGCACCGTCAGTTACAGCTGATTTCAATTCCGAGCGTCTGAATGCGCTTGGTCTGTACTATTCCTCGTCAACGCGCTCGAAGACGTAGAGGACTTCCTCGTAGCTGATCGAGATGGTGTCGTTTTCGGGATCGTACGTGCCATCGCCTGTGCCGGTTTCCATGGTGAAGGTGACCACGTTTTCCGCGAATTCATAGGTGCCGGTCCAGACCATCGTCTCGTCCGGAGTCGTGATTTCGGCGGTAAATTCTCCCTCCATCAGAGTCAGTTCGACCAGCGGGCCGCCGTCCTCGCTGTGGTCGCAGATCCAAAGGCCTTCGATCACATCCTCGGCTTGTGCAAATGCCAGCGTCGCGGCGAAGAGGAATGCAATTGTGGCAACCAGATGTTTCCAGCGCATATAATCACCCCCAGATATGGTTTGTAATTGTATCAATAATGTAGCTGTAAATTGTGTCGTATGCAACAAAATTCGTTCAAATTCGGGAAGGAGGCGTGAATGCTTATCAGACGCTGGTCCTTAACGTTTTTAGTGCTGGCTGCGGCGCTCTGTTGTCTGCCTGCTTCGGCGCAGGAAACAGAGGTCTTGACGCCGGAGATCCTGGAATCGCTGAAGAGTGTCGGCTCGGCGGCGATCTCGCCCGACGGGGCGAGAATTGCTTACGTATTGAGTGTTCCGCGCCCGGCCGACGAAGAGCCCGGCAGCGGCTATTCCGAGATCTGGGTCATGCCGTTTGAAGGCGGTGGCGCGCGGCCTTTCGTAACCGGCAAGGGCAGTGCCTCAAGACCGGAGTGGTCGCCGGACGGCCGGCAACTGGCTTTCCTGACGAGAAGGGGCGAAGAGACTCAGGTTCACGTGATGTCCGCCACCGGCGGTGAAGCCAGGGCTGTGACGTCCTCGCCGACCGGGGTAATGGACTTTCGTTGGTCGCCCGACGGGAGATCGATCGCATATGTCGCCGTCGATCCGCTGAGCGAAGAGCAGGAAAAAGCGAACGTAGAAGGACGCGATTGGCTCGTTGTCGACAGAGACCTCCGCCACCACCGGGTCCATATCGTGGATCTCGAATCCGGCGCGGATCGGGCTTTGACCCCGGCGGAATACACGATCTGGGATTTCAACTGGTCGCCGGACGGCAAGAATCTCGTGATTACTGCCAGCGATCTGCCGACCGTCGACGCCTCCTACATGTTCAAGCATCTCTATCTGGTGAATCTCGCCGATGGCAGCCGCAGAAAACTCTGCGACACCGAGGGCAAGCTGAGCACGCCGGTCTGGTCGCCCGACGGCGCGCGGATAGCCTGGAACGGTGGTGTCGATATCAACGACGAGACGGAAGGGACACTGTTCGTCGTGCCGGCCGAGGGCGGCGAGCCTCAGGTCTTGACGCCGGATTACGAGGGCACGGTGATGTGGTGCGGTTGGCTGGACAGCGAGACCATCATCTTCACGGCGCTTCACCGCCAGCACGTCCACATGTTCAGGATTTCGGCTGACGGCGGCGCGCCGGAAATCGTCGATAAGGGTGAGCCCGGGAAGCCCCTGTTCACTTCAGCAGTCTTCAGCTCCGACGGATCGAAGTTCGCTGTCGCCGCCAGCACAGCCGTGCATCCCGCTGAGCTGTTCTCGGGTAATACGGGCGGAGATTTGCGGAGGCTGACCGACAGTAACCCGATGCTCGATAGTATGGCCTTCGGCGATCAGGAGGTGGTCGTCTGGCTTGCCGGAGACGGCCTGGAGTTGGAAGGGATACTGATCAAGCCGGTCGGTTACGAGGAAGGGCAACGCTATCCCCTCGTTGTTCAGGTTCACGGCGGGCCTGAAGGCGCTTTCATGGACGGCTGGAACACCTCCTACGGGCGTTGGAGCCAGATGCTGGCGGGTCGCGGTTACGTGGTCTTCGCACCCAATTACCGCGCAAGCATCGGGCGCGGAGTGCGCTTCGGCAAAGCCGACCACTTTGACCTCGGTGGCCGCGAGTTTCAGGACGTGGTCGATGGCATTGACCATCTCGTCGAGATCGGTCTCGTGGACAAAGAGTGCGTCGGCATCGGCGGCGGCTCTTACGGTGGCTACTTCTCGGCGATTGCCGCGACGAAATTCAGCGACCGGTTCGCGGCCTCAGCGGTCTTCGCCGGGATAACCAACTGGTTCTCAAACATGGGCGTCTGCGACATCCCCTGGGAGAACACGCTGGTGCACTTCGAGTACAAGTGGTATGAGCACCCCGAGCGCACTTGGGCGGCCTCGCCGATGGCTTACATCCGCAATGCCCGGACGCCGACGCTGATCGGCCACGGCGAACGCGACGCACGCGTGCCCACGGGGCAGGGGTGGGAACTCTACACCGGCATGAAGTTCGTCGGCTGCCCGGTGGAGTTTGTCGTCTACCCTCGGGAGCCGCACGGCCTGCGCGAGCGCGCCCACCGGATCGACTACGCCGAGCGGGCGATGGCCTGGTTCGATAAGTATCTGAAGAAAAAAGGCGAGTAATTACTTCCGGTCTAGTCACGGATTTGCATCAGGTAGCCAGCTAGCTGACGCCTGCCCGGCTCGGCAGACGTCTGCGCGGACAGTCGGTGGATAATCCAACGACAGCAGGGATTACCAAACTTCAGGCGTGCTGCTGCGCAAGGAAGTTGAGCTTGGTGCCGGCCTTGATGATCGCGATCTGGTCGGGATGCAGGTCGAGCCTGACGGTGATCTTGCCCGCGGCGGTCTGCAGCTTCAGCTCTCCGCTGCCGTTACCCAGCTGCGTGAGGATGTCGACGCAGCTGATTTCGGCGCCCTGTTCCAGCTTGTCGTAGTCAGCCGGGTTGGTGAAGACGGCGGGGATGATGCCGTAGTTGATCAGGTTCTCGCGGTGGATGCGCTGGAAGCCCTTGGCGATGACCATTTTCACGCCGAGGTACATCGGGCAGAGGGCGGCGTGCTCGCGGCTCGAGCCCTCGCCGTAGCTGTCGCCGGCGACGATGACGCCGTGGCGTCCGCCGTTCTTGATCTCAGTCGCCCTGGCGGCGAACTCGGGATCGAGGTCGAAGAATGTTCCCTGGCTGTAGCGCTCGATGTTGGAGCGGTCGGCGAGGAAACGTCCGGCCGGCGTGATCGTGTCGGTGCTGATCTTGTCGCCGGCCTTGATGGCGACGACGCCGTCGAGAGCGGCGGGATAAGCGGTGTTGCCGATCGCGGGGCCGATCGTCGGCGGGCGGATGATCTCGACCTCTTGAGGTCGTTCAGACGGCCGCACGAGGAAGTTGTTGTCGGTGATGTAGGAGCGGGGTATGAAAATGCCCGGGTCGTCGATGCCGAGTTCGGACGCCAGCTTGCGCGGATCGACGATTTCGCCGGAAACGGCGGCCGCCGCCGCTGCCGACGGACTGCCGAGGTAGACCCCGGCGGAGTGTGTGCCGCAGCGGCCGATGTAGTTGCGGTTGATCGTGCGGAACGAGTTGGTGTTGTCGGGGGGTGCGCTGTGCTGGCCGATGCAGGCGCCGCAGCCGGGCTGGGTTACCTGGGCGCCGGCGGCGTAGAGTGTGGAGATGACACCCATCTCGGTGGCCATGCGCATCACTTGCTGGCTGGCGGGGGTGACGACCACGTGGACGCCGGGCTTGACGGGGCGCTTCTCGAGGAAGCGCGCGAAGGCGACGAGGTCGCTGATGCGGGCGTTGGTGCAGGAACCGACGACCACCTGGTGAATCGGCGTGCCCGCGACTTCGCTGATCTTCTTGATGTTGCCCGGATTGTGCGGGATCGCGACGAGCGGCTCGAGCGCGTCGAGGTCGATTTCCGTGATTTCGTCGTACTCGGCGCCGGGGTCCGGCAGCAACTCACTCCAGGCCTCCGGACGGCCCTGAGCTTCGAAGTAGCGGCGCGTGTTGGCGTCGGAGCCGAAGACGGAGGTGGTGGCGCCGAGCTCGGCACCCATGTTGACCACGGTGGCGCGTTGCTCGACAATCATTCTCTCCGCGCCGGGCCCGAAGTACTCGATCACGGCGTTGACCGAGGTGTCGGTGGAGCGGCGGCGCAGGACCTCGAGAATCAAATCCTTGGCCTCGACGAAGGGCTTGAATGAGCCGGTCAGGCGGATGCCGACGACTCGCGGCGCGACGAACTGGAATTTTCCGGTGACCATGGCCACGACGACGTTCATGCCCCCGGTGCCGATCGCCAGCATGCCGACCGCGCCCATCGTCGGCGTGTGGCTGTCGCTGCCGATTATCGTCTCGCCGGTGCGGGCGAAGTGGGCGATGTGGACGTCGTGGCAGATGCCGCCGCCCGCCTTTGAGAACCACGCGCAGTAGTGCGCCGCGACGGTCTGCAGGTAGAGGCCGTCGTTGGCGTTGCGCGGATCGCCGAAGCCGACGATGTTGTGATCGTGGTAAAACACCGCCAGCTTGGGCTTGAACTGTTTGAGGTTGGGGATGCCGGTGAGGTAGTTGGCCACGGTGGTGCCTGTGGCATCCTGGCAGAGCGTCTGATCGATGGCGATGGTGATCAGGTCGCCCGGCTTCGGGTCGCTGCCGGGGGGCATGTGGCTGGCAATCAGTTTTCCGGTTACGGTTCCCTTCATGGATTCGTCCTGTCTCTTCCTGCAGTTATGGGTTCTCTTATGATAGCACTTGTTTAAAACTACGCTCGTGCACAGTGGCGGATTCCCGCGGTGCGCCGCCGTTGCCCTTTATTTCGGCGGAGTTTAGAATCTGAAATCGCGAGAATAATCGAAACGGGGAAGCCATGAGTCAGGATCTGATACGCAAACTTGCCGTCTCCAACGAGAGTAAAATCGTGTTTCTGATAATCGACGGGCTGGGAGGGCTGCCCGATCCTGTCACCGGCCTGACGGAGCTTGAGACAGCGAGCACTCCGAACCTCGACCGCCTGGCTGCAGAAGGAACACTGGGAATGAGCACCCCGATCGGACCGGGCATCACGCCCGGAAGCGGCCCGGCCCATCTGTCGCTGTTCGGCTACGATCCCATCGAAGTCGAGGTCGGCCGCGGCATACTCGACATCCTGGGTGTCGACTTCGAGCTGCAGAAGGGCGACGTGGCGGCACGGATCAACTTCTGCACCATCGACAAGGAGGGCGTGATTACCGACCGCCGCGCCGGCCGCATCCCCGACGAGGAAGGGAAGAGGCTTTGCAAGCAGCTCGACGAGAAGATCTCTCTGCCCGGCGTAGAGTCGTTCATCATCCACACGAAGGAATACCGCGGAGGCATCATCCTGCGCGGCGAAGGCCTCAAGGGGGATATTCCCGACACAGATCCCCAAGCTGTGGGCGGGAAGCCGTTGCCCGCGAAAGCGCGCTCGCCTGAGGCGGAGAGAACGGCAGAGCTGTTCAACGACCTGATAGGGCAGGCAAAGGAACTCCTGGCCGGAGAGGAGAAGGCCAACATGATCCTCGTGCGCGGCATCGACACTTATCATCCGCTGCCGCAGATGCAGGATCTCTACAAACTCAATCCCGTCTGCGTCGCCGCATACC
>DATKUA010000091.1:0-2005 GCA_035530855.1 Acidobacteriota bacterium
TTTCGAATATTCGTCGTTATAAGAATGCCCGAAATGTCAAATTTTGTAAACTTGTGGGACTCCAATGAAACCGCCTTGCAGCAAGCAATTCGTAGTCCATTATCAACAGGACCAATTACCCCTAAATACTATCTTTTCATCCGTTTATGGTTGTTGCGGTTAGGCCAGAATAGTATAGTTAGGAACAATAAGACGAGGCCGCTATGGGCACAAATAAGGCACAAAGGGTGTAATTAGCACTCATATGCAAAGCTCTTCCCGATTTCATCCCCAGATGTCTTTGATTGTCCCGCGTATATGCTATTGTAATCTCATATTAAATTTTGAAAAGTCGCCTTAGTCACGAGCAAAACCAGAACTACACGGTCCGGCATTCTATAACCATTGTTGTATGGCTGTATAGGAGCCCGATCTTTCGTTTCGTCGCTCGAAGCAAGAGTTTCTTCCCGGCAACCTCTGTCGCTTCAGCGGAAATCTCGATAATGCAGCGTTTTTATGCAAATACGCGTTAAAATCAGGTGTTCTTGCAGGATTTATGGTAATATTCAGCGAAATCTCAAAAAATACAGATCGAGGGGGTTGCCATGCTCATCTTTCTGCTTGCCGTTTCTCTATTGTTCTCGCCGGCTCAGGAGAAATATCTCTCGCGGGAAGGCGCCGGCACGCGCCTGGGCGAACATTTTTCTCCGCCCGAAGGCGCTCATAAACAGGATCTGCCGGAAGGCGGTTTCGCCTACGTCTGGACCGACTCTGAGGGCGCTTACAACGTAAAAACCACTCCCGACGGATATGTCAATGTCATTGAGTGGTACTTGCCTGAGATGCCGATGCCCAACACGATTCAGTTCAGGGCGTCGATCAAGAGCAAGTATAGCCAGTGGTTGGTGGAAGCAAAAGGGAATGACAGCGATTTTTCGGATCTCTACGAGGACGACTATACACGCTGGCAGATTGCTTTCGGGAACTTGGCGGAGCTCAAGCAGGTGCTGCAGCTTCGGATGTGGGATCTCACGGCGCAAAGCGAAAAGGCCGAGGAGTCGTCGGCAGGCGGTGTCAACCTGGATGCCCTCTTCAAGATGTATGGCGACGAATTCCCCTCCGGTCTAGGCGGAATAGATATCGGCAATGATCTCGTGCCCGGGGAGGTCTGGAAACCGGTTTCCGCTGAGAGCGGTAAGAAATTCCAATACTTGTACCCAGACGGCAACGTGTTCATGATCACCACCGACGATCAGATGGCGATCACCAGCTCGGCATACACTTTCAAATCACAACCATTCGAGTTCAGGAAGGTCATCAAGGATTATCTGGTATCCAAATACGGCTCTCACCTGACAAACAATATCGAGAATAATTCAATTCTTAAGCTCCAATTCCGCCAGGCAGGCCCCGAGGGCCTGACGCGGTGCCTCGACCTGACTCATTTGGAAGGGGAATTCAGGATTGAGGCGTGCTCCATCGAGACTGAGAGTGAAGAAGTTAAACAGGAGCCCGCGGCGGAGAGCGATTCCTACAGGTCGCGCCTTGTGCTCGAGGAACTCTTAAAAGCCGAGGAAGGGTGGCTGCCCCAGGGCCTGGGACCGATCAAGCTCGGCGATGTGTTACAACCCGGTAAGCGCTGGGTTCTCTCCAAAACCGAGGGGGGATTGAAGCATTACACCAACCACAACTACGACAACGACGATTACACCGACGTGTGGGTTGACGGCGAGGGCGTGATGCGCAATATCCAACACAATTTCCTGCGGCCGTCCGAAGAGTTCAAGCAGAAGGTCAAGAGCTACCTGCTGGGGAGGTTCGGTGCCTGGCTCGATTCACGCCAGAATATCGGAGGCGGATCCATCACTTACTTCCTCAAGCGGGGCAGCGACGGCAGCGAGACCTTGTCGCTCGCCGTCTACGAGTATCCCATGGCACTGTCGATTCTCGTGTTCTACGGTGAGATTGAGCGATAAACAGGAGCATTGTGCGAGAGTCGCGCGCTGCAGGCGGCCCGAACCGCCGG
>DATKUA010000092.1:0-8779 GCA_035530855.1 Acidobacteriota bacterium
AAAAAGCTAATAACGCGTTGATCCTCCGGGCTGGTCTCAAGATAGAGCGTCTCGACTTCAGACTCCCTTGCCCTCTCGATCACTGCAGTCACCAGTTTGGTCCCTACAAACCGCCCCCTCGCTTCCCTGGTAACGGCCAACTTGGATAATTCATGGTTACCGTCCCGGTGCCTGATCAGGGCGCACGTGCCGACAACCTGTCTGCCAAGTTTGGCAAAGATCACACACCCGCCGGATTTGACTATTATTCCATATGGGTCGGATAGAATTTCCTCGTCATGCTTTTCAACCTTGAAGTACTCCTTGAGCCATTCGTAATTAAGTTCCTTGAAGTGTTTCTTGAGGGCGATGCGGTAATCCAGGATGACAATTTCATCAAGCAGGCGTTGTTTCGAGCGCTGCTTCAGCCGAGTGTACAAGCTTTTCTCATCAAGACGGTTTTCAATCTCGTTGATCGCCTCCATGAAATCGTGGCCTGATTCGGCTATCAATCCAGTCATCACGTCGCTGATATCGTCCCACACGGGTGTGAGGAAGACGATCATCGACCTCCCTTTTTCCGTGAGCTCGACCATCCGCCTGCGCTTATCTTTTCTACCCTGAAAAGAATCAACCAGGCCGGCGCGACTCATCTGAGCGATGATCTTGTTGACAGCCGGATGAGTGAAGCTGAGTTTGTCGGCAATTCCGGTTATCGTCATCGGGGAACGCCTGCCCAGCAGGTAAAGCGTAGAAAACCAGCGAGCTTCGAAATCGGCCCCCAACAACCGGTAGAATCTGGAAATATCCTTGTTATTGCGCTCCAGAAGCCGCTTCAGCCTGCTGCCAAAGGCCATTACGCCGAGTTCCTCAAGAAAATCCATGCCGACACCGTCGTTTCAAACCTACCTGCAGTCCTAAACGTAAATATTATGTAACCGGTTCCATATTTCTCAAGATTGCGGAATTCGCTGCGAGTGCGGGGAGCGCATCGAGAAGATCAACGCCAGCGATCCGGTACGGTTTGAAAGGACGGATAACCTCAAAATTTGCCTGCCCCGGGGCAGGTAAAAGCGCCGTTCGGCTGCAGTCTATTGAGAAGTATCTCTTCTGAGATTTAATTATCAGGATATAAAAAGAGAGCTGCACTCGGCGTGCAGCTCTCCTGATTTACGTCACTCGGTCGGCTTCCACACTTTCCAGACCTTGCCCACGAGGTCCGGGCCGGGCTTCAGCGTCATCTTGCCGGGAGTCCAGCCGGCCGGCGTGGCTTCCTTGCCACTGGTCTTGCGCACATGCTGGAAGGCCTGAATCTGCCTGATAAATTCGGCCACATTCCTGCCTACTGGCGGTGTCATGACCTCCATCGCCTGGATGACACCGTCGGGATCAATGAGGAAGCGCCCGCGGATATCCACTCCGCCCGCCTCGTCATAGACGCCGTAAATCGATCCTATACGACCCCCTGAATCCGACAGCATCGGGAAGGGAAATCCGCCTTCAACCATCTTTGAAAGCTCTTCCTCCTGCCATATCTTGTGGGTGAAACGACTGTCCGTGCTCATGGCAAGAACCTGGATCCCCAGTTCATCGAAAACCGGTTTCTTGACGGCAACTGCCGACAACTCGGTCGGTCAGACGAATGTGAAGTCGCCCGGATAGAAACAGATGGCGACCCACTGCCCGCTGAAGTCGGACAGGCGAATGGTCTTGAATCCGCCGTTGATAAAAGCCATTGCTTCGAAGTCTGGAGCTTTTTGACCTACTCGTGCCAACACTTTATCTTCCTCCTTCTTTGTCGTGATCGTCTCTTTGTCGTCCTGCTCTTCGGGAACAAGCGGCCCTTTGGCCGGTTCCACACAGGAACTTCCCTTTTCGTCAGGCATTTGGTCCTCCCAAGGAATGTGCATTAACAGGATGCAAGATCGGGAAAAACAAGTCAATCCGGCCGGGGAGAATTCGAGAGCATTTGTTTTGGCTGAACAGGAAATCCGGTGGCCGCGTAGACCGCCTGCCCAGCTTGGTCATCTCGGACGGCGCGTGCAGCAGATCATTGATACGATCCACGTGCAGGGTAATGCGACGGCGATGCAACTGAGGGGAACGTGCCAGATCGTGTTGCATTTATTGGGCTGTAATTGGTCCGGTTCGTGTGTATTAAAAATATTCGTTACTCAATAGTCTCAGGCAACCTTATCAAACTCGGGCGTGTCGAAAGAGCATAAGGTGGGGGTGGCCATGTTTCGTACGCTGGTCTGGAACAATATTCGCGATCACTTGATGACATTCAGGTTCGGTGCCTCCCTACTAATCACTTTTATCCTGATGGCGGCGAGTGTCTGGATTCTCGGAGAGGATTACAACCGCCGGCAAGACACATTCAACACCCTGTCCGAACGGACGCAGCATCAGCTGAGAGAGGTCCTCGTTCCGGCATATATCCAGCCGACTGTCTTCAGATCCCCCTCAAAACTGGGGATTTTCGTTCAGGGCGAAGAAAAACGACTGGGCAACGCGGTAAAGATCAAGCGCTGGTCCGTACCCTCCGAAGCTGAGGACCGCCTTACCGACAATCAGTTGTTGGCCGCTTTCATTCCATTCGACCTACTCACAGTCTTCACCCTGATCATCAGCCTCTTCGGATTACTTATCAGCTACGACGCCGTCAGCGGAGACCGGGAAAAGGGGATACTCAAACTCATCTGTTCCTACAACCTCAGCAGGGGGGAATTATTCTCGGCCAAATTCATCGCGGGGGTGGTGATAGTTGCAATCCCATTATCGATCAGCTACATCAGTGCCCTCTTGATATTGCAGTTTGTCCATCAAATCACATTCGACTTCTCCCAATGGCTGGCCGTCAGCCTGATGTTCCTGGCCACGATAATCTACGGGGCCGTCTTCGTTTCCATCGGTTTGCTGTCTTCGTCTGTGTTTAGGCGCGCTTCGATTTCCCTGGTTTTCGCTCTTCTAATATGGACTGCTTCCGTGCTCCTCATCCCGGGGGCGGCGGTGATGGCCTCAAGCCTGATCGTCGGCTCCCCATCCCCTACTGAATTGCAGCGGCTGGAGGACGAAACGCAACAGGAGGCGGTTGCCAAACGCACGGAATTCAGGAGGGCGCACCCCAGACCGCAGGGCTACCAGATGGGCACTGCGGTCGGATACAGCGAGGAAGTCCAGGTTTTTGAGTTTACTTCACTGGACATCGGCAATATGGATTTCTCGATAAACCACTTGAATCCGGATCTGTGGCGATGGTCGATCGAGGTCTTCAGATTCACCGAGTCGCTTTGGCAGGAAAGGGCGGAAACGATCTACAACTTAACGAGGCAACATGCCGACCTCAAGAGAGAGCAGAAGCGACTCGCCGATTTGCTGGCATTCGCCTCACCTGCGTTCCAACTGAGGAGCGTCTTCACCTCCTGCGCGGACACCGATTACCGGGCCCAGGTGAGATTCCTCGAGCGCGTTCGGCGCTATCGCAAAGAACTGCTGAACGAATTCCGCAGGAAAGGCTACTTCGGCGAGAACGCGATAAGTTTCTTCTCCCAACGCAGCCCGGACGATCTAACTCCGGAAAAGCTGGAGGCCAGGTGGAATTACTACAAGAGCCAAATCAAAGGGCCTGATGACTTCTCGAGAGTTCTCAATGTCGAAGCGTGGAATCCCCTGCCCTCCGACCTCCTCCCGCATTTTGCCAATATCCAAGCAGAATCACGTTTCGAAGATACGATATCGCCCCTGGCAATCATGACTTTCATTATTGCTTTGGTTTTTATTGCCGGCTACGTGATGTTCATCCGTTACGACGTCCGCTGAGGTCATCACATGTTCATTATCGCCAGGCACCAGATCGCAAGTGGATTGAAGGACGCCAAATTCCTCTTCATGATCGTGATCGTCGCCATCGCGTTCATCTTCAACGCTTTCTCTTACAGCGTCCGCTACGCCAGCGACATGGACGATTGGCGGATTTCATTGAGAAGCATAGATACCCAGCTCGAGCTCAATGCGGGCAATCTACAGCAGCTTGCCAACGCCCCTTTGGAGCTTGTGAAACAACCGTCTCCCCTGACATTCATCTCCGATTCTGGAGATCAATTCCTGCCGAATTCGATCACAGGCAACGCCTTCATCGTCAGGAATCTCCGCTATCTCAGCCGCGGCAACAAAATGCAGTCGGCGCTGCCGCCGATTGATTGGAATTTCATCATCGGCTCTCTGATGAGCCTGCTGGTGGTGCTGATAAGTTTTGGAGCAATCTGCGGCGAGAAAAGGGACGGCACGCTCCGGCTGCTGCTGTCGAACCCGGTCTCCAGAATCAAATTGTTCTTCGGAAAATATCTCGGACTGACAGTCATCCTGTTGTTCGCTTTCGCTGTCGGGATCACGTTGAACCTCCTGACAATCCTCAGCCTGGGCGCGATCCATTTCGACTCCGCGATGTTGGGCAGCATCGGCTGGGCCGTGCTGGCGGGCTCCCTCTACCTTTCGTTCTTTCTTCTCGTGGGTTTGAGCGTCAGCAGCCTGACCCACCGGCCCGCGGTTTCCCTGGTCATCCTGTTGGCCTGTTGGGTGCTGATAGTGATCGCGGTGCCCGGCCTGGCCAGGATCCTCGCCGAACAAGCATTCAACGTCCGTTCCCTCTCCGATGTCGAAAGCGAAATACTCAGCGTCCGGAAGGAAATGGAAGATAGCGCCCCTCTCGGCGCAAGGCGAAGCACAGCCAGGGGAGCGGACAACATGATCGAACGAACGAATCTCGCAAACGCCGTCCTTGCATCCGAAATCCGGTTTAGAAACGCGGGCATTACTGAACAAATAAACCAGGCGAATGCGGTTCACACGTTCTCGAGTATTTCACCCGCCGGTATTTTGGCTGGCACACTTGAAAACCTCAGCTCGACGGGGATAGCGGGATTCTCCGCCTTCATGGAGAAAACGCGCCGTTACAAGAACCAGCTCAATTCCTTCATCGACGAAAGAGATAGAACCGATCCCACTTCCCCGCACATCCTCAATTCCTGGGGGCATTATTCGGAATATGGCACTTACTCGACCGAGCCTGTGGACGCCGGCACCGTCCCCCGATGGCAGGGCCTCTGGCAGGAGAGGCTGCCGGAGAGTCAGCAATCGCCGGGTCCTCAATTATTGTTTCTGCTCGCAGCCGGCGCGCTGATGGGATTAGTGGCGTTCATCGCACTGGCCAAATACGACCCCAGGTGAGACCGCCAGGTGTGTTGTTCTCAGTCCAGCCCCACCTTCTTCCAGGCCTCGATTAGCTTCACCGCGGCATCGACGATTGCGTCAACCTCCTTCTCGCCGCGCTCGGCCGTGGCGGCTTTCGGATCGCTGAACGACCAGATGCCGTTGCTGGAGAGCTCGTGGCTGGCACCGCCCTTGCCCGTCTCGGCAGGGACTCCCAAGAGGCTGCTCAAGACGTTGCTGAGCTGTGGAGTCTCCTCGGCGAGCGCTCTCAATTCCTCCATCTGCGGCGTGAAGTGGATCTCGGGCTTCACCGCTCGTTCCATCCTCACCAACTCGGGCTTAAGGTAGAGCATTAGGGAGGTCTCGCTCAGGCCGGCGTGCCAATCGAAGGGCTCTCCGGGAATTTCCGGGAAGACCGGGCTGCCGACGCCGATCGCAATCGCCACGGCCTTGGTCTCATGGTTGATGCGTAAAATCAGCTTTTGTTGAACAACATTATTCCCACCGTGGTAGTTGAAGAACATTATCTTGCGGAAGCCGTACTTGATCAGCTGCTCGGCGCACTCGAAGACCACCTGCTCCATCGTCTCCGGTTTTAGACTCAGCGTGCCTGGAAAGCCGGTGTGGTAGAGGCTGTAGCCGGCAAACAGGACGGGAGCCACCATAACGCCGGTTCGCTCGGAGATTATCTTCGACATCCCGAATGACTCGTAAAAGTCGGTCCCCAACGGCAGGTGCGGGCCGTGCTGCTCAGTGCTGCCAAGGGGGATGATTACCATGTCGCTGGTCTTGAGGTACTCTTGCACATCGAACCAGCTCATCTCCTGCAGCACAACCGGTTTCGCATCCTCCTGGGAGTACAAAGAGGAAGAGAGCATCAGCATAAAGAAACTGAGTGCGAGAAAAGTGACGGCATTCCTTTTCATTTTCTGTTCTCCTGAATAACTGTTACCCGATCATCGCCGGTTCTCAACAGGAACCACCGCGGCGGTGTGGATTACTTACTCTTATACCAGAACAGGTTGTTTTCAGGCAGTCATTAATTACAGATTGAAGCGGAGGCAGGCCTTCATTCGGATCAGGCCTAAATTTGTAGACCTTTCTCGACGCGTGTGTCACTTATGATACAGCAGCGACAGATGCATCGACATGCTCTCGACGCTTCCGGGCGTCTAATTCCCTGAAACTGCAAAGAATTTGCTCGGTAATGGTATCGCGACTTTCGGGAACAGATCTTGCGAGTGCTTGAATGGGTGAGAGGATCCGATAATCCCTCGAATGCAATGGAGCCATTGCCGCACCTTCAATTTGAACCGGATTATTAGTCGCCGGGAGGCATGTCATGAGAGGCCTGAAGTCGCTGGTTCTGATTACTCTGCTTATCTCATCAGATGTCGTCTGTTCGCAGGAAAAACCTCCTTTGGAAGAGCTGATGCGCTGGTTTCCCGAAGGGAGTTACAGCGAGGTAATTCATTTCGACAGAGATCTTTTCCTAAGATCCTGCCCGAAGGAACTGCTCAGGAATTATGCCCAGGCAGCCCGGCAACTCTTCCCAGCCGGGAAAGGGATTCTTCCCGACTCGATGGTGGATCGCTTTGAGTCGGTCACCACTGCTGTAAAAGGAGAGGCAAGGTTCAAGAACAATTACATCATCACGGCAGGCGGCGAGATCAAGCAGGTTAACAGGAAGTGTGCCATCGTGGTCGAAGCCAACGACAGGTACTACGGCGCCTGGATGGCCACGCGGAGCCTGCGCGTCTATCGCTTTGCCGACCTCGAAACGCTTGTGAAGAACGCTATGAAGCTGGGTGAGATCAATGTCTTTGAGGAAAGAATCAATAAGCATCCGGTCTACGTTTGCCGCCCCGGGGGCACAGACGGAGAACTCTACGCTTTCGCGACGCCCACACAGGAATTCCTGGTAGCCGAGGATCCAGACGTCCTGAAAGCGATGGTTCAGGCAGGCATGCTTGGCGGCTCAGCGATCTTCAGCGGTACTGATCTCAGCGGCCTTATCGAGGTTTCATCCGACCTGGGATATTTCTGGAAATTCTGGACTCCAAACGCGCTCATAGGCATGACACTCAATTATTTGTACAAGAAAGATCCGGCATCCCCTTCGATCAAACCGCTGGAGGATCAGCTGGACGCCGATGTGCAGTGCATCGTGGAGGATTACCGCTGGAATATCGACGGAAATCGCGTCCAGCGCACCAGCGTCATCTTTGGCAACGAGAACAGAGTCGGCGAGGAGTACCGGCTGATGAAGCAGGGAAAAGGCCATTACTACGAAGCCCTGCATCACACTTACATCTACGGCCGCGATATCTCATTCAGGCACCTTCTCAATCGCATTAATGAAAAACGAGCTTTGAGCACATCCTCGTCAGAGATTGTTCTCGACGGCGACCGGATCATCATCACTCGCGCTGATGATCAAGATACCTTGAAGAGAATCCTGGCGGCATACACAACCTTCGAAAAGTGAAGGAATAAGCTGATTTTAGCGGAGTGAACTGCAGCGCAATTGCCGGATCATCCTGTGCAAGCGCGATCAACGCAGCGTCCACAATTGAAGCATACACTTGCTGCAGCAGACCCGCCCTTATTTTGCCGCGTAAGGCAAGGAACAAATGCATTCATTGCATGTCTCAGAAGGTCAGCGGGCTCGCCCTAACGGCACCATTGAGCGATGGTGTTCTGATTCGTGAACATCCCGCTGTCGAGGGATGTTTGTCCACCGTAAAATCATAAACATGCAGTGTTACGCGAGGATTGAAATGGCAATCAAAAGAACTATTCCCTTAGGTTTAATGCTATGCGCCCTGTTCGGCTTGCTGATATATTTTCCGAATCCAGCCAAGCTGAACGATCAGGGGCAGAAATCAGGCAGCGAACAACAAGTCACCAGCCCCGGAAACAATGTCTACGACCTTTACCCGCAGTCCTATACTACCAAGCCGGATCTGCCGTCACCCTTTACGGACGAGGACGGGAACGAGTACATCATCATCATCATCACCAAAGAGCAGAGATTCGGCGTCGTGTGCGTCACCGTTGAGAACAAGGAGGCCGTGAGGGCGAAGTTCTATCGCGGCAACCAATTAGCCGTGGATGAGGCGGACTTCCCCACCCTGGCGGCAACCGACCTGCATTCAGATACCGAACTGGCTGCGGTGCAAACCATCACCGGAAAACCAATCGGGCAGATCACCGAAGACGGCAGGCCTGGCAGGTTTTCCGCGGCCGGATTTCTGGCTGAAGATGAGGATATTATCTCGACCCTGAAGGGGGATAACAGAATTGTGAAGGCGTTGGACCTTACCCATCCGCAAATGGCACGCCCAATGTTTCATGTCTGGAACCTGATACTCCTCGAACTTGACTCTGGGCGGTTAGGAAGATTTTGGGACCGCATCAACGGCTTTTATTACAACGGCGTCCAGGTCTCGATCACCGTCCGCGGGAGCAAGGGCTTTCAGCAATCCATCTTCAATGACGATGTCCGAGGCAGCTTCAACATGGATCTGTTCCGGGAACCGAGCGCCGGCGAATTGAATTTCCTCAAGCTAAGATATTCCCGCCTGAG
>DATKUA010000093.1:0-40010 GCA_035530855.1 Acidobacteriota bacterium
CTCCAACAGCTTGAGTATTTCTGATTCTCCCACCCTTTGAGCAACATCCGCTGTGAGGTCTTTCAGCAGGTATCCGGTCAAGCTGAGTTCCGGGAAAACTATTAGAGAAGCACCCAGCTCTTTTGCATATTCTATTTCCCGGAGGTGCTTGTCCGCATTGCTTTCAAGTTCCCCTAGTATCGGCGAGATCTGCGCTATCGCCACGAGAGGTTTGTCCTTCGCCATGCGTTCCCTCCCCTCCCCCAAGAGGACTTCTCCCAATTATAACACAGCTACTGATTTAACCTCCGTGCTGGAACTTTACAATCGCACCATATTTTGTATGTGACGGTCGGCATTTTTCTCTTGCCCTGCCAACTCCTCCATGCTAGCTTTGACATTCAAGCTTCGGTTTTTTTGGCAGGTAGCATGGGGGGCTAAATTTTGATAAGCCCTTCCCCAAGCTGCGGCGAATGAGTTTTCCACATCTGTTGATACAATTGTGGAAAACTCGTTGTTACTTGATGGTTTTTAGTGCTAAAGCATTTAATTTAAACAAGTTAAAGCCATTATTGCCGTGGATAACCTTTTCGATAACGATGTCAGTAACGTCTCGTTTTTTCGGCATTTCAGCTGTGAATCTGTGATTAATTTCTCGCTGAACTGGTTAAATTAAAATGAATCCTTGGGACTCTGTACTATTAAAATTGGAAAATAATCTCCCTTCGGAGGAGTACGGCACTTGGTTTCAACCCGCTACGTATGTTCGACATACAAGCGACAGCTTGACGATTAAGGTTCCGAATAAATTGTTTTCGAGCGTCATCCGTGAGCGCTATTACGATGACATCATCTCAGCTCTCAGCGATATCGGTTATGAGCGTACCGCAATCGAAATACTTGACAGCGATGAGAGCGCCGACGTCGGTAATTATCCTCAGAAGCAGTACGATGAAAAACCCACACTTAACCCACGCTACACTTTCGGAAGCTTCGTCGTAGGCAACAGCAACGAGTTGGCTCATGCCGCTATTGCGTCTGTCGCCGAGAATCCCGGCAAACGTTACAACCCTCTATTCATCTACGGCGGCGTCGGCCTGGGGAAGACCCATTTAATGCAGGCTGCCGGCAACGAAATAATCAAGAGCCGCCCTGGCTTGCGAGTCGCCTACATGAGCAGCGAGTCTTTCATCAACGATTTGATCAGCTCAATCCGCTTTGACAGAACCTACCAGTTCCGTAGTCGTTACAGAAACATCGATGTGCTGATGATCGACGACATTCAGTTTCTCGCCGGAAAAGAGCGAACACAGGAAGAGTTCTTCCACACGTTCAACGCACTTCACGACGCTCATAAACAGATTATCATCTCCTCTGACAGGCAGCCGCGTGAGATACCCACTCTTGAGGAACGTCTCCGCAGCCGTTTCGAATGGGGGCTCATCGCCGACATCCAACCCCCCGAGTTCGAGACCAAGATTGCCATTCTGCAACGCAAGGCCGAGGAGGAGGGGGCTTCTCTTCCCGAGGACGTAGCGGCGCTGATTGCCAGACGCGTGCGCAGCAATATAAGGGAGCTCGAGGGGTGCCTGATACGTCTTGTTTTTTACAGCTCACTAACTGGCAGGGAAATAGGTCTTAAGATGGCTGAAGATGCTCTCGCCGATCTCCTTGAGCCGAGCGACAGGGTTATTACCATCGACGAGATCCAGGCAAGAGTTGCTGAGTACTACAGCATTTCAACCCGTGAGCTTACCAGCAGCATTCGCACAAAGAACCTCACCCGACCTCGCCAGGTTGCGATGTATCTCTGCAAGCAGCTAACCCCTCATTCCCTGCCTGAAATCGGCGGTCGATTCGGCGGCAAGCACCACAGCACCGTAATACACTCCTTAAGGAAGATCGAGGGCCTCCGTAAAGAGGACGAATCACTGAACTCCCTGATCAACAACCTCGTTAGCGTGCTTTCCTGAGCATGCATCCGTTCCTAATCGCCCGTCATCCCCTGTTGAAAAAATTGTCTACTCGTTGTGGATAGCCTGTTCATCACATGTTAATTCAACAATCCTTTGATGAAAAACTGTTGATGGAGTTGTGGATACTGTTGATAACTCGCCTGTGCACTTTCCTGTTGAAATGCTGTCGGAAGGTCGGACTAAAACTGTTGAGTAACGTTATTGCAAGCCGGTGATTCTTGCGCTCGACAATCCTTCCACGTTAATATACACAGGTATTCAACAGCAACTCCGTTCGTCCTTTCTAAATGTGAGGGGATCGAAACCGCCGTTGCAGAACACTATGGGAAGATACGGTTTGATGAAGGGCTTGCCAATCCGCAATTCCACAGCACCTACTACTACTACGAGTTTGTACTCTCCTTCTAAAAAACCTTCTCCCCGGTAGCAGTGGTTTCAGCCTTCTTGTAAGAGGTGTGCCAAAATGCAGTTTGTCGCCAAGAAACAAAATATCCTGAATGAGATATCCCTGGTCCAGGGAATCGTGGAAAAACGCAGTACGCGTCCGATTCTGGCAAACACGCTCCTAGAGACCGATGATAACAGCATCAAGGTATATGCCACCGATCTGGAGGTTGGGCTAAGTTCCAATTTCGAGGCGGTAATTGGCACGGCCGGCTCAATCACCTCACCGGCGAGGAAGCTTGCCGACATCGTGAGGCTGTTGCCCGAGGATGTCGAGATCAGCGTTGAGGTGACTGAGAACAACTACCTTCGGATAACATGCGGTAAGATTGAGTATAAGCTTGCTGGCGCACCGAAAGCCGATTTCCCCTCAGTTCCAAAGTACGACTTCGCCGATGGGATCAAGATCCCCGCGCAGACTCTCAAGGAGATGATAAACCGGACGATTTACGCTATAACGACGGAGGAGACTCGCTATGCGCTCAATGGCGCTCAGCTGTCGTTCGAAGCCGGAAAGATAAGGATGGTCTCCACAGATGCGCATAGGCTCTCGTTCGTTGAGTACCCTTTCAAAGAGTACGAAGGCGAGCCGATGGATATCTTGGTGCCGCGAAAGACAGTGGCTGAGCTGCGTACGTTGATAGGTGAAAAGCCCGAGAACGTAGAATTCGGCCATAGTGAAAATCACCTGTTTTTCCGTGTTGGAGGACGCACGCTCGACAGCCGCATGCTGGAAGGGCAGTTCCCCAACTACGAAAAGGTAATACCGAAAGGCAATGACAAAAGGGTAACCATCAACCGTGAAGTCCTTGCAGAGGCGATTAATCGCGTTGCACTTCTTAGCCATGAGACATCGAGGGCGGTCCGCCTCCAGTTTATGCCAGGAAGCATGTTGCTTTCCTCATCGAACCCTGAGATGGGTGAAGCTAAAGAAGAGATCGAGGCGATCTACGACGGAACGGACATGCACATTGGTTTTAACGCGAAGTACCTCAGCGAATTCATTTCGTCGCTGGATTCTGATGAAGTGATCATGGAATTACGCGATGAGGCAGGTGCTGGTTTGATGCTGCCGGCTGGTGAGGACAAGGGTATTTACAAGTATGTAATCATGCCCATGCGTATATAAAAAGTTAGCTTTGAGATATCAAAACGGCTAACTGGCAAGAGAATTTTTCAGCTTGATGTTAACACATTATCTTGCGCTGGGCCGGATATAATGGTCTACCAGGCGAGGCGGCAACGTCACGGGACGCCAGAATCGAGCACCTTTCGCCGGGGCTAATTCTGTAATAAAATGAATTGAATGTTTGAACATTGAGATAAGACAACATGTGCGCAAAGAAGAAAAAATCTGAAACAGAGTACACGGGCGAGAGCATCCAGATTCTCAAGGGTCTGAGTGCTGTCCGCAAGCGTCCCGCAATGTACATTGGCTCGACCGGACCGCTGGGGCTTCATCAGTTGGTCTATGAGGTTGTTGACAACAGCATAGATGAGTCGATGGCAGGCCACTGCGATCACATCGAGGCGGTGATACACATTGATAACTCGGTGACAGTCAGGGACAACGGACGCGGAATACCAGTTGATAAGCATGCCACCGAGAAGATTCCGGCAGCGACGGTGGTGATGACTTACCTTCATGCCGGCGGCAAGTTCGACAACAAGAGTTATAAGATATCTGGAGGGCTGCACGGCGTCGGTGTCAGCGTCGTTAACGCGCTGAGTGAGTGGCTCGAAATGGAGATCCGCCGCGACGGTGCGGTCTGGCACCAGCGTTTCGAGCGCGGTGAGCCGGTTGATAAGCTGACCAAGACCGGTAATATGAAGAGAAGCGGCCACAGCGGTACAGTAATCACATTCAGGCCCGATAGGGAAATCTTCGGGGAAATCGAATACTCATTCGAGACACTGAGCGAGCGCCTGCGCGAGCTGAGCTTCCTCAACTCCGGATTAAAGATAAAGATTACGGACGAGCGCCAGGAGGGCAAGGAAAACGAGTTCCAATACAAGGGTGGGATAGCCAGCTTCGTCAGCCACCTTGGCCGTAACAAGCGAGTTCTACATAAAAAACCGATTTACATTTCCAAGGAAACAGACGGCATAGTTGTTGAGTGCGCTATTCAGTATAACGAGGGTTATCAGGAAACGGTTTTCTCATTTGCCAACAATATCAATACAAAAGATGGCGGTAGCCACCTCGCCGGATTCCGCTCGGCGTTGACGCGTACGATAAACAGCTACGGGAAGAGTTCGGGCCTCTTCAACAAGGCTAAGTCGCTGCCCAGCGGCGATGACGTGCGCGAAGGAATCATGGCTGTTGTATCAGTAAAGCTGCCCAATCCGCAGTTCGAGGGCCAGACCAAGACGAAGCTCAATAACGACATTAAGGGCTTGGTAGAGTCTGCGATAATCGATGGCGTCGGAACACATTTTGAGGAAAACCCGACGGTTGCTCGAAAAATCGTAACCAAGTGTCTTGATGGCGCTAGAGCCCGGGAAGCGGCGCGCAAAGCGCGCGACCTGACACGGCGCAAGGGATTGCTCGAGGTCAGCGCACTGCCTGGCAAACTTGCCGACTGCCAGGAGCGGGACGCGACGGCAGCCGAGTTGTTCCTGGTAGAGGGAGACAGCGCTGGCGGTAGTGCAAAGCAAGGCCGCGACCGTCGCTTCCAGGCGATCCTACCTCTGCGTGGAAAGATCATCAATGTCGAGAAGGCGCGTTTCGACAAGATACTCGCCCACGAAGAAATACGCACGATAATCACTGCCCTTGGAACAAGCGTCGGCAAGGATGATTTCGACATAAACAAGGTGCGCTATCACAAAGTGATCATCATGACTGATGCTGACGTGGATGGCTCCCACATCCGTACACTGCTGCTCACTTTTTTCTACAGGCAGATGCCCGAGCTGATCGAGAACGGTTATATCTACATAGCCCAGCCGCCGCTATACCGCGTCAAGCGCGGAAAGAAGGTTGATTATATCGATAACGAGGTGAAGCTCGAAAGCTTCCTGATGGATATCGCCGCCGACGAGATAACGGTTGTGATCGAGAGCACCGGCGAGGAGATTCGCGGGGCGATGCTGAGAAAGAAACTGGAGAAACTTACGGAGTACCGCCGGTTGTTCGATATCGCAATGATGCGCGGCGTCCATCCGCGCGCGATCAAACTTCTGCTCAAGGGTGATGTGCGCTATAAAACAACTTTCGCTGAACTCGATAAAGCGAAGGAACTAAGTGACATGCTTAATGCCGACCCCGAGTTGCGACTGATCGAGATGCGCATCGACGAGGAACACGGCTTGCATGAGCTGCTGGTAACCGAAGCACTGAATGGCAAGCGTCCTTTCGTAGTAAATTACGAGTTCATCGGGGCAGCGGAATACCAAGCGCTTTTGAGGATTTACAAAGAGACCGAGGAATTCGATAACCCGCCATATCTGGTTACCGACGGCAAGGCGAATCTGCATAGCAAAAGCAAGGCAGACCTGCTGAACCATGTGTTCGAGCTGGCGAAGAAGGGAATGGTTATCCAACGCTACAAGGGTCTCGGAGAGATGAACCCGGAACAGCTATGGGAGACAACGATGAATCCGGAGGTACGCACTCTCTTGCAGGTGAACATCGAGGATGCGGTCGCTGCCGACGAGATATTCACAATACTGATGGGCGACGAGGTGGAGCCGCGACGCAGTTTCATCGTTAAAAACGCGCTTTACGCTTCTAACATAGATATTTGATCACAGCGGACGGTTTCCTTTTCCAGAAACGACATCGCCATTCATCTTGACGTTCCTAAGCGGACGGGCAACCAGACCGCTGCGGCTGAACTTTTCAATCAGTTCTTCATTACGCAGGACTATCTGAAGTAGCGCTTCGAAAACATCCGGAGCGAACCAATTGACGTCAGTCGACATTTCGATCAGTGCCGGGACCGACTCCTTCATTTTGCCGTAGTTGCGATCAGATGTAATGGCGTCGTAGATTTCGGCAGCTGCAACGATGCGAGCGAAAGGATGAATCTCCTCGCCCTTAAGGCCATCGGGATAGCCGCTGCCATCGTAGCGCTCATGGTGGCATTTCACCATCAGCTGCACCTCCTCAGGCAGACCATGCGCGCGCGCAATTTTATAGCCGAGGACAGGATGTACCTGAACGGTTTCATACTCTTTATCTGTTAGCGGGCCCTCTCTGTTAATGAGCCCGGGATCGATCTGCGTCAGGCCGATATCGTGCAGCAGGCCGCCGAGGCCGAGAAGCACCAACTTGTCGCGCTCATTCCCCAAAAGCTTTTTGCCGAGCAGAAGGCAGAAGGTAGCAACATTGATGTGGTGAGAGAAGGCGTATGCGTCAGTGGATGAGATGGCGAAGAGGCAGCCGGCGGCGTTGGCCGAGCTAAGGATAAGATCGGTATGTGACTCGATGAAACGCTTCGAGTGCTTTACAGCGTTACCGTTGCGCGGCTCTGACAGCAGTCGCTGGATAATGCGTTTTCCCACACCATGAACTATCTTGGCCTTCTCCTCGTTGGAAATCCGCCAGTTGGCGACTAACCGGTTGAGATGCTCGAAGGCGTAATCGTAATAACTGTCCATATCATCGCTGCTGATGTAGAAGAGCCTGTTGGTTCCCCGCAGCAGTTTCTTGTGGTGTTCAGTGAGCTCAAATCCTGAGCGACAGAACAGAACAAGACGGTTGTTCCTGTCGGTTGCGTAGAGGTCGAACGGCACAACCCCTTGCTCGATGGAATCGGCCGAGATGGTTCTGGCGTAGCGCTGGGCCAAGGTTGACACTCCAGTTTATTGCGGTGACAGTATGCTACAGACGCGAAAGGTATTTAAAGCGCATTTTTCACGCACCCGGGGAGAAGCGTACCTGAGGGGCTGTTCAAAGAAGGTTGGTACAGCCAGCAAGCTTGTTAGCCTGGAAGTCATGGACAAGATCCATGTTGCGCAAGACGCTCTGCAACAGCGCATTAAATGCTTCCTGATCGATGTGGGGTTCGGTTGCTGCGATTTCGTGAAGCGCCTCGAGCGGCATCATTTTTGATTTGTACGGCCTGTCTGAAGTGAGGGCGTCGTAGATATCGGCAACGGCGACGATGCGAGCAGTCGGGTGGATGCGCCAACCCGAGAGGCTATCTGGATAGCCGCTGCCGTCGAGGCGCTCGTGGTGGTGGTGTCCCGCATCGGCTATCGGCCTCGGCAGCGAATGTTCTTTGATGATTTCGTAGCTGTAGTAAGCGTGGCGCTTCATTACCTCCCACTCCTCGGCGTCAAGGCAGGTGTCCTTCTCCAGAATATTCTGATCTATGCGTGACTTACCCACGTCATGCAGCAGGCCTGACATACCGAGCTCCCAGAGCTTCTTCTTGTCATTGCCGAAGAGCTTTTCGCCGAGCATGATGCAGAAAGTGCAGACGTTGATGCTGTGCGAAAAGGTGTAAGAATCGAATGCGGAGAGTTCGAACATGTTGGCGGCCGCCTCGGGCGAGGAAAAAATCAGCGCTACTTGGCTCTCCACGAGGCGGCGTGAACTGTTCATTACAGAGCCGCTGCGGGGATCTTCCATTAGGGACTTAACGGTACGCTTGCCAACGCCGTATACGATCATCGCTTTGTCGCTTACACGAATTTCCGGATTGTTGACTATTTTCTCGATTCTGTCGGAGGCGTACTCAAGGTACTTGTCCTTGTCTTCGGAGGCGATATAGAAGACCCGCCCCAGATCCTTGAGGATCCCCTTGCGCTTGGGTGTGTAGGCGAGCCCCTTGCGGAGGTAGAGGGTGGCGTGCCCCTCCTTATCCTTGGTGAAGAGAGTGAACGGGACAAGCCCGGGTTCGATCGAGGCAGCTGCTATTACCGTGAAACGTTGCTTCTTCATTAGTCCAACCAAAGCGCGCTACTGGATAATTAGCGATTATTTGACGGCGGAATATCGTCAGTCGGCTTTCGATTCCCCGTGATCAGGCCTATCCGACGTCTGTCTCCTTATGTGGGCACCTGGTTGTAAAACCGCTCTCTTTACTGTTCCTTCATGGGCCGAGAGGCTTGCGTGTCTCTCTCGGCGGCGGCACCAATCGTTGGCATCGAACCCCCCTTTTCCTTTATTGCGAGCAGTGATGCAGTGATTTTTCCCTCGCCGGGGAGACCTTCTCCGTTTTTAGCGGAGACGGCCCGCTCGGATGCTTCGTAGACCTCTTGCCGGAAGTCTGGCGGGACGTGTTGGTCGCAGAAAGTGCTGATTAATTGCTCGTTGCGTAGGACGATTTCCAAGAGCGCCCCGAACACCTCGAGATCGTAGATCTGAATATCCTTGGCTATCGTCGTGAGGGCATGTAGATGCGAGGTTTGCCTACGGTAAATGCGGTCGCTGGTGAGGGCGTCGTAAACGTCTGAGATGGCGGCGATGCGGGCAAAGGGGTGTATCTCATCGCCCTTGAGGCCATCGGGATAGCCGCTGCCGTCAAGGCGTTCGTGGTGGCTGCGGCAAATTGCGAGAATCGGCTCAGGCATCCCCATCTCCGAGACGATTTCACAACCATAGACGGTGTGCATTCTGACCTCCTTGATTTCTTTATCGGTCAGTTTTGCAGGCTTGAACATGATACGGGGATCAATCCTCGACTTGCCGATGTCCAGCAGAAGCCCGCCCATTCCGAGCATAAAAAGCAGTTCATCTTCCGCCCCGATGAGTTTCTCGCCCAGCAGCACGCAGAAGATGCTGGTGTTGATGCTGTGAGAGAAGGTGTAAGGATCGAGCGACGAGAAAGTGAACAGGCTGCTGGCAGCCTCTGCTGAGAAGAGAAGGAGATCCCTGAACGTGTTGACAACCTTTTCAGTCTCCCGCAGGCTCACAGCACTGCCGGGATTGTCGAGAAGGTTGCGAACGGTGCGCTTTGCGATTCCGTGTGTAATATTCGCCTTATCGCTGATGCGGATTTCGGGATCTTTGATGATGGTATCGAGGCGACCGTGAACGTAATCGAGGTAAGCTTCGTAGTCGTTACCGCCGATGTAGAACCCGCGGTCGCGACTCGCGAGCACCACCATGTGTTTCTCGGTGATCGGATAACCGGCCTTGCAGAAGAGCACAAGGTGACCCTTGTGGTCAGGCGCGTAAATATTGAAAGGGATGGTGCCAAGCTCGATTGAGCCTGCTGCGATGGTTGTCATAAATTGTTTGTACACCACGTTTTCCCTGGCAGAACGTCAGTCCCTGACCTTGAATGCAAGAACAATCAAGAAAAAGCATGTTTGTAGCATAATTATATGTAATTTTTATAGATTTCTCAACTATTTTGACCCAGTGAGTGGACAACAACAGAGCAAATTCCTAAACGAGAAACCATGACAACAAGGGAAAGGGATTTTGTTTATAGATGGGGGTCGACTACTAGAAGCCGGCTCTCGGTGCGGCAGTGTTGGTGCTTATGTGCCGCGTGGCGGCGGAGATATCCCGCGTCTTTAATCTTTTCGCCAGGAAGCCCTCGATAAGCCTCTCGTCCCGCAGCACGATGCGCAGGAGCGCGTGAAAAACCTTGGTGTCGTAGCGCTTGATTTTCTGAGCCATGATCGAAAGGGCCTGTAGGTGAGGCATCTTTGCGTGCTGCTCGCGGTCAGAGGTCATGAAGTCGTAGTCGTTTGCGACGGAGGCGATGCGTGCGAACGGATGTATCGCGTCGCCGCGGAGGCCGTCGGGGTAGCCCGTCCCGTCGGCCATCTCGTGGTGGCTGCGTGCGATCGCAATGACCGAGCTCGGCATCTTGTGTCCCCCTATAAGTTCGGCGCTGAGGGCGGGATGGCGTTTTATCTCTGTGACTTCTCGCTCCGTAAGAGGGGTGCGTTTGAGCAGCAAGCTAGCGTCGAGCTGTGTCTTCCCGAGGTCGTGCAGGAGGCCGCCAAGGCCGAGCTGATGCAGGTCCTCCTTGGATTGTCCGAACAACTGCTGCCCAAGGAGGATGCAGAAAGTGCTTACGTTGATGCTATGGGAAAGTGCATAGGGGTCGGCGGCGGAGAGGGCGAAGAGGTGCACGGCCGCATTAGGAGAGCCGATGATCAGCTCAATCTGGGAATCAATAAAGCGCCCGGAACGTTTTACCGCTTCTCCGCTGCGCGGGTCGTCAAGTAGTTTTCTTACTATGCGTTTGCCCACACCGCGCACGATCCGCGCTTTCTCACCCGGCTGGATCGTCTCGCTGGCGATAACATCCTCGATGCGTTCGAATGTGTAATCGAGATAAGCATCGATTTCGGCGCTACTGATATAGAAAATTCGGTCGTTGCGCTTTAACGCCTCCATGTGGCGGGGCGTGATGGCGAAGCCGGAACGGCAGAACAGCACCATGCCTCCCAAGCCGCCTTTGGCATATAGATCGAACGGGATTTCTCCGAGCTCGATCGAGCCGCCGACAATGGTAGTCAAAACTATCTTTGACAAAGCGAAAAACCCCTGCCGTCATGGCGTTCAAGAAGAATTATTACATCAATTTCCAGGTGTTTTCGTGCGCTTTTTCACTTTGATTGACACAAATGGACTTGCCCGGGCGGAAGTTAACGAGGTTCGTAGACAGCGTAGTCAAGCGGAGACCAAAGAGGCTATAATGTTCTGATCGAAGGAATGGAGAATATGCCGGAATACATGCATGGCACAAAGGTGCCGGTCAACATCGAAGACGAGATGCGCAAGTCCTACATGGACTATGCGATGAGCGTAATTATCGGCCGCGCCCTGCCCGATGTGCGCGACGGCCTAAAGCCCGTACACCGCCGCGTTCTTTACTCAATGCAGGAATCGGGCGTTACCTATAACCGACCTTTTCGCAAGAGCGCACGCATCGTGGGCGACGTAATGGGTCGCTATCACCCTCACGGCAACGACGCCATCTATGACGCAGTGGTCAGGATGGCGCAGGGCTTTTCGTTACGCTACCCGCTGATAGACGGGCAGGGAAACTTCGGGAGCATCGACGGCGACGAAGCCGCGGCGATGCGCTACACCGAAGTCCGTATGCAACGCATCGCGGGAGAACTGCTGAGCGACATAGAAAAGGACACCGTCAGCTTCGAGCCGAACTACGACGACAGCCTTCGGGAGCCAACCGTCCTGCCGTCGTCTTTCCCAAACTTGTTGTGCAACGGCTCCAGCGGAATCGCAGTCGGAATGGCCACCAACATACCGCCGCATAATCTCAACGAGATTGTAGCCGCGCTGGTGACGTTGGCGAACAATCCCGACATCTCTATCGAAGAGATGATCAAGATCGTTCCCGGGCCGGACTTCCCTACCGCTGGATTCATCTGCGGTTCCGAGGGCATCAGGTCGGCTTACAAAACCGGTAGGGGTACGATTCAGATCAGAGCGCGTGCCGCGATCGAGAAGGATGCCAAGCGCGATCGCATGAGCATCCTGGTCACAGAACTGCCCTACCAGGTTAACAAAGCGCGCCTGATGGAGCGCATAGCCGAGCTGGTGCGCAGCAGGAAAATCGAAGGGATCTCCGACCTGCGTGACGAGAGCGACCGCGACGGCATGCGCGTCGTCATCGAGCTGAAGCGTGGCGAGGTACCGGAGGTCATCCTCAACCAGCTCTACAAGCACACACAATTGCAGGTTTCTTTCGGGATCATCCTGCTCGCCATCGACGGTCGGCAGCCGAGGGTGTTCAACCTCAAAACGGCGCTCGAGGCTTTCCTTGGCCACAGGCGCGAGGTGCTCATCCGCCGAACACTATTTGATCTCCGCAAAGCCGAGGAAAAGCTGCACATTCTCGCAGGGCTGATGATCGCGGTTGACAACATCGATGAGGTAATAGGGCTGATTCGGAACTCACCCGACCCCGATGCAGCGCGGGCAGGGTTGATGCAGCACTTCGAACTCAGCGAGATCCAAGCCCAGGCCATCCTCGACATGCGGCTGCAGCGCTTGACCGGACTCGAGCGCGAAAAGATCGCAGCCGACTACCGCGAGACAAAGCAGCTCATTGCCGACTTGGAAGAGTTGCTGGCCAGCGAGAAGAAGCAGCGCGCGGTAATCATCGGCGAACTGCAAGACCTGGCGAAGCGCTACGGAGATCCCCGCCGGACTGAGATAGTGGGCGCGGCAAGCGACCTGAGCATCGAGGATCTGATCAAGGAAGAGCCGATGGTCATCACCATCACCAACAGCGATTACATCAAGCGCACCGCCGTGACGACCTATCGTAAACAACGCCGCGGCGGCAAGGGCCGCATCGGCATGGTAACCAAGGGTGAGGATTTGGTGAAGCACCTGTTCATCGCCTCGACCCACGACTACATACTGATCTTCACCCAGCAAGGCCAGGTCTACTGGCTCAAGGTTCACGAACTTCCAGAGGTGGGCGCAGCTGGCAAGGGCAAACCGATTATTAACCTCATTAATATCGAAAAGGGCGACAACGTTGCCTCGGTCATCAGCGTTCAGGAATTTAATGAGGGACGCAATGTCGTAATCGTTACCCACAGCGGGCAAATAAAGAAGACACCACTTAGCGCCTTCTCCAACCCTCGAGCCAAAGGCATAATTGCCATCGGATTGCGCAAGGGCGACAGTATGCTCGACGCCAGGTTGTCAGACGGCAAGAGCTATGTCGTGCTCTCCACACGGCAAGGCAAGGCAATCCGCTTCAAGGAAAGCGACGTGCGGGAGATGGGCCGCACAGCCCAGGGCGTGCGGGGCATTTCACTGCGCGGCAAGGACAAGCTTGTCGGGATGCTTGTCGTCGGTGATGTGGGCACGCTGCTGACTGTATCCGAAAACGGCTTCGGCAAGCGCACGGCAATCGAGGGCTACCGTGTCACCGGGCGAGGCGGGCTCGGCGTAGTTAACCTCAAGACGTCGAAGAAAACCGGCATGGTAGTCGGTGTGGAGTTCGTGAACGATGATGACGAGGTGATTCTCATCAGCGCGGCAGGCAAAATCCTGCGCACGCGCGTAGGCGACATCAGAAAGATCGGACGCGCAACGCAGGGCGTGAGAGTACTTGATTTGGAAAAAGGAGATATTGTTGTCGCAATCGCCAAAGTGGTTGAACGCGATTAGGAGCCCGGGGTTGTGCGAAGCAGATTAATTCTTGCGGCGGTGATCGGGAGTATTGCCGTTGTGGTGGTGTTGTTTCTGCTGTTGGGCCTCGACGGCGTCGGCAGCCTGATGCGGCAAGCGGCCGAGCTGAGGGAGGCGGGGGATTATGAGAAAGCGGCAGATTTGTACTGGCAGGCGGCGATGATGAACCCCGATTTACCCGGGGCGGCAGAGGCCCTTTTCGAGGCCGGTTTCACATATTACGTCGTCGGCAAACCCAAGGCAGTCGGCGAACGAAAGCAGTCCGAGCTCTCGAAAGCTGCCGAGCAGGCCTTTACCAGATTGATAGAGAAATATCCCGAGAGCAGCTATGTCAAACAAACTAGGCTCGAGCTCGGAAAACTCTACATGGACAGCGATGATTACGGCAAAGCGATAGAGCAGCTTGAAGCGGTGGTCGGGAGCATCAAAGAACCCCGGGAGCGCCAAAGCGTGTGCCTCGACATGGCCACGTGTTACGAGAGATTAGGCCGCGTCGAGCTGGCAATAGGCCGCCTGAAGGATATCATCAACCTTAGCCAGGCCGGCGAGACGTTTGAGCAGGCGCATCTGATTCTCGCGCGCTTCTACCATCAAGCGGGGCTGCATGAGCAGGCAGTCGTCCTGCTCAATCAGCTATTGCACGGCCCGATTTCCTATCACACCAAGCAAGCCTCCTACACCAGGCTCGCGGGCTACCTGCTGGAGTTGCACCGCTTTGAGGAAGCAATGGCCGCCCTCGACCAGGTTGAGGTGAATTCGTCGAACCGAGCGATGATTAACGACCTTCGCGACAGGATAAGGCGCCGGAGCAATCCCGGCCCTGCGCGTTGACAATCCGGCAGTTCTCTGGCGGAGTGTAACTTTGATTACTGTTGCATCCTCTCTCGCAATGGATAAAATGGCGGCGGGATGATTCTGAATGGAAGCCCTGTAAACTGCTCCGGGGGAAATAATCATGAGAAAATGTTTAATTTTCGCAGCACTTGCCGGACTGACTTTGGCGGCGGGTTGCGGAGGTGAAGGCCCTGTCGAAAGCCGCGAATTCCTTGTTGGTGCGGTGCTCTCATTAGACGGCACGTACAACCACTACGGAACCTCGATCCAGAAGGGTATCGAGATGGCGATCGACGAAATCAACAGCGACGGCGGCATCAACAGCGTGCCATTCAAGGTCGAAATCAAGAACTCGCAGAGCACCAGGAACGGCGCCGCCGCTGTGATGAACGAACTTATCGACGCTGGATATGAAATCGTCATCGGCGCTGAAACCACCGATCTGACCGCCGAGCTGATACCACTGGCTGCCAGCAAAAAGGTCATACTGATGACGCCCTCGGCCACCTCACCCAGCCTGCGCCGGATCAAGTCCAATGGCTACTTCTTCAGAATGTGCCCGACCGACGACAACGAGGCGCAGAAGCTTTATGAAGAATTGACCCGTGCCCATCCGCGTTTTCCATTCATCAAGCGCTCCGTCAAGCGGGTGCTGGCGCTGGTGCTGCGCAACAATGCCTATAGCGACGGGTTGTGGGACGCATTCGGCCGCGATCTGGTTCGAAATGAAAAGTTGCAGTACGAGCATATCTACTTCGATCAAAACGTGGCGCAGGAAGAGCCCGGCGAGGGCGGCTACAACGATCAGATGAAGGGGATCATCGCGAAGGTTGCCGAGTACCAGATATCTGACGAGAACGTGGAGGAAACCCCAGCAGTTGTGATTTTTGCGTTTGCCGACGACGTTCAGAAGATGCTGCGCGCCTTTAAGCGCGAGGGCTTCAATCTGAACCTCTACTGTTCTTCCTCGGTTGACACCGTCTCGTTCCTAAGCGGGGCGGCCGAGTACGCCGAAGGGCTCGTCTTCCCGCGCATTTTCGATCCGAAGAGCACAGACAACCCGAAGATTGTCGACTTCGTCGGCAAGTACAAGGCCATTCACGGCACCGAACCTGACCTCTACGCAGCCTATGGCTACGACTGCGCGAAACTCATCGCGCTTACCCTGAGGCGCGAATTCATAGACGAATATATTGAGGAGCCGCGTAACTTCCGTCTGCAGATGAATGACGAGCGCTTTGACGGCCTCACTGGCCGGGTCGACTTCAGCCAGCAGGACAACGAAGTCATCAAAAACTTCCTGCTCTACAAGATCATCGAAGGCGTTCCCGTGTTCATCGATGAGTACGAAAACCAGCAGGAGACGGAGAAGTACCGCGAGATGCGCGAACTTCGTAACAGGCGGGGCGTGGGCGAATAGGCGCGAAATTACCTCATCGCAACTCGGATGAACAGCGACGCAGGGAGAGAATTCCCTGCGTTTTCTATTTTGATGTCTTTTTCGTATGAGCGTAAACAACAAGGCACTCTTCGATCTCCTAGCCGGCGGATGGCGCTTACCGCGACTTCTTGACCGGCGCTTGAGAGAATCCGGCATTGCCCGCGCCGTAGGCGACGGGAGGCCGGCGGCGGTGCTGCTGACCGCTTCCTTCTTTGGGCTTGGCTGGCGGAAGCTGTTGCTGGTAGTACCCGAATCGCGCGGCCTTCAGGAATGTGCGGCTGAACTGCGGACGATGCTCGATCTAATGGGTCAGGGCGGCGTCGCGGTTGCAACCCTACCAGAGCCCGCGCGCTCGCCCGCGGATGAGTTGCCGATTCACCCGCGCATCGGGATTGCCCGCGCGGAGGCCGCGGCCAGGCTTTACGGCGAAGGGCCGGCGGTATTAATCGTACCGGCGGGAGCGCTGCGGTGGGGAATTGTGGCGCCGGCGCGTTTCCGCAGCATGCTTGTCACGCTCAGTGATGGCACCGAGGTCGATCGCGATGGCCTGGGAACCGAGTTGGTGCGCCTCGGTTACGTTCGGCGGCAACTGGTCGCTGAGCCGGGGGAGTTCGCATTACGCGGTTACGTTGTCGATGTTTACTCGCCCGACCGTAGCCTGCCCGTGAGGGCGGAGCTAATCGGAGATAGGATCGAAACCCTCAAGCTTTTCAATCCCGCCGACCAGCGTTCGCAGGCTCCGGTTAACGAATACCGGATAGCACCGTTACGAAGCATGCCGCTCGAAGCCGGCGAGGAAGCGGCTCTGCGTGCTGGCCTGAAGGCACGCGACGGCATCGACGACGAAACGAGGGCGTTGCGCCACGAGACGCTGCACCGCGGCGAGGAAGGTCCGTGGCTATGGCTTGAACCCACGGCCCGAGCGGCTGCGGCGGGTTTCGAGGAAGCATTGCCCGACGGCGGCCTGGTCCTCTTGGCAGGAACAGAAAGAATAGAGGGCGCCCTGAAGGAGCAGGAGATCTATTGGCCGCATGATGCGACGGTTGCGGCTGGCGAACTGCTGGAAAGCCTAAAACGGAAACCGACAGTCGAAGTCGCATCGCTGGCTCTTGGCGATGGATCCGACTATCTGCCGACCGGCATTAAGACGAATGTATTGACATTAAAGCGGGAAGAACACTTCGGCCGATTTGTCGAGGAGGTCAGGGAACTGGGAAGGGGGCGGATCACCGCAGCGATTGCCGTAATGCAAAGCGAAGGCGTTGCCCGCAGGCTCGTTGATCGTCTGCTCGACGGGGGTGTAAGGGCGATGACTGCCCCTGATCCGCCCGCGGTGCCTGAAGATGTGATAGAGGCTTTAAGCCGGGGAAGGGAGGGAGCAGTAGTTGTCACCGCAGGTTCGCTGCGCGAAGGGATGCTGATCGAGGAAGTCGGCCTGCGTTTCTATTCCCACAGCGACATCTACGGAGAGCTGCCTAAACCGGCGCGCCGCCAGAAAAGCTCCTCGGCTTTCTACACCCCTCTCGAGGATCTCAAACAGGGCGATTTCGTCGTTCACATAGATCATGGCATAGGCCTATTCGACGGCTTGCACACAATCCGCAGGGGCGAGGAGGTGCTGGATGTCGTCAGGATAATATACCGCGGCGGCGACCGCTTGCTCATGCCGGTCGATAAGCTGACGCTGCTGCAGAAATACAGTGTGCTGGAGAGCAGCGAAGAAGGGCACAAGCCGCGCCTGGATAAGCTGGGCGGGGCCAGCTGGGAGAGGGTCAAAAGCAGGGTCAAAAGTTCGATCAGGAAGATGGCCGGCGAGCTTCTCAACCTCTACGCGGTGCGCAACACCGTGAGAGGGATAAGCCACCTCCCCGACGACGAGACGGTGGAGGAATTCGAGCGCTCATTTCCCCATCCCGAAACTCCCGATCAACTCAGGGCGATGGAGGAGATCAAGTCTGATATGGAGAGGTCCCTGCCGATGGACCGACTTCTGTGCGGCGATGTCGGTTACGGCAAGACGGAGTTGGCGCTTAGAGCAGCGATAAAGGCTGCCGCCGGGGGGCGGCAGACGGCGTTGCTCGCCCCGACGACCGTGCTGGCACAACAGCATTTCGAGACCTTCAGGCGCAGGATCGAAAGCGGAGGATTCCGCTTCAAGGTCGAGCTGTTGAGCCGATTCCGCAGTCCTGCGGAACAGCGAGAAACGGTGGAGCGGCTAAAAAGCGGCGATGTTGACATCGTGGTCGGCACCCACCGCCTGCTCAGCAGCGATATCGGCTTTCGCGACCTGGGGCTGCTGATCGTCGATGAAGAACAGCGTTTTGGTGTCACCCACAAGGAAAGGATCAAGAGACTGCGCCAGCGGGTGGACGTTCTTGCAATGACTGCCACACCCATACCGCGCACGCTGAATATGTCGCTCATGGGCATCCGCGACATCAGCGTCATCGAAACACCTCCACGGAACCGGCTGGCGATACACACCGAGGTAATGGCCTTCAACCCGGAGCGAGTGCGGCAGGCGGTCGAAGCCGAACTCGCGCGCGAAGGACAGGTTTTTTATATTCACAACAGGATCGAGCGGATCGAACACGTGGCATCGATGCTGAGGAAACTTGTGCCGGAATCCCGCATCGCGGTTGCCCACGCCAAAATGTCCCCCGCCGCCCTGGAGGGGACAATGGCGGCGTTCGTAGCCGGCGACTACGATCTGCTGGTTTCCACGGCAATCATAGAGAACGGCCTCGACATCCCCCGAGCGAACACAATCATCGTCGACCGCGCAGACCGCTTCGGTCTGGCGCAACTCTACCAGCTCCGTGGCAGAGTGGGCCGTTCCGACAGGCTCGCCTATGCCTTCCTGCTTGTGCCCGGCCCGTTGGCGATGAGTGCCGACGCCCGCAGAAGGCTCGAGGCAATTAGGGAATTCAGCGAGCTGGGTAGCGGGTTCCGCATCGCCGCGATGGACCTGGAGATCCGCGGCGCCGGGAACCTGCTCGGAGCGGAGCAGAGCGGCCACATCGAAGCCATTGGATTCGAGCTGTATAACCGTTTGCTGGAAAAGACCGTGCGCGAGATGCGGGGGCGCGGTGGCGAGTCCGACGAGGAGGACTTCGAGACCACGATGAATCTAAAGCTGGACCTTCACATCCCCGAAGATTACATTTCTGATGCCGGTGGCCGCATGCGCGTTTACCGCCGGGTCGCGGGGGCGTCTTCTGAAGAGGAGCTGGTAGCGCTCGAGGAAGAACTTCGAGACGTGTTCGGCCCGGTGCCGCCCTCGGTGGATGTGCTTATGCACTTTGCGGGGCTCAAGCTGCTGGCGTCGGAACTCAAGATTGAGAAGATCGAGCGCGAGGGCGGAAGCCTTGCTGTAAAATTTTCTCGCGATTCAAAGATTTCACCGGAATCGCTGGCGGAATTGGTCGCCATGCGACCCAAGGCGCGCTTCAGCAAGACCGGAGTGCTCTTCTGGCGTGTAGGAGACAGCAGCCCGACTGCAGTGCTTGACGAAATTTCAAAGCTCTTGCATTCGTTGGCGGGCTAGGACAGAATGCTTTACTCGTTGAAGGAAAAGGAGTTGTTCATGCGCTATACGGGCGCGGCTCTGGCTGTTTTACTACTGATCCTGGCGGTTTCATGTGCTGAAGAGGCCAAGCAAGAGCCATTGCTGCGCATTGAGGAACAGGAACTTAGCGTCAACGACTTCATCGAGTACATGAGCGAAGTGCACCCCGAAGTGAAGGCTCCGATCGAAGAAGAGGTGCTGCAAACATTCCTCCAGGAGTTTGAAGAGCGGAAGCTGCTTGCATATGGTGCGGCTCTCGCAGGAGTGGTCCCGCCACGCGATGCCGACACCGAGATCGGGCGCGAGAGCGGTATGATCGCTCGCTTCTTGACGGAGGAGGCTAACAGGTCGGGAGCGCTGGAAATTAGCGAGGAGAGCATTCTGGAGCTTTACCGCAAGCGCTACGGAGAGCCGAGGGTGAGGATCAGGAGCATATTTTTCGATGACGAGGCTACCGCGCGCAGGGTTCACAACACCGTTAGACGTTATCCGGACCGCTTCGAGCGCTACATGCAGGAGCACAATACCGAGAGAATTACGGCCGAGGGCATCGGCCAGGGAGTCATGACACGCCATAACATGCCCGAATGGCTTAGCGAAAAGGTCTTCGCCATTCGCGAAGGGCGGGTGAGCGAGCTGATAAACTTCGGCGACGGCTATGTCATAGTTCAAGTGCAGGAGTACCTGTCGCCACAGCCGTTGGACGAGGTGCGCAGTATTCTATATGACGAGTTGGCGGCGGTGATGCGCGTAGAGACACGCAGGAGCATCGCGACGGGATTGCGCAGCCAGCTGGAAATCGAGTTCAATCCGCAATTGGTTGTGGCTATCCTCACGGATTCCAAGGACAAAGAAGAGAGGCAGCAATGAGAATGGAAAGGTTCATTCCCATAATCTGGCTTGTTGCGATCGCGGCAGCCTCAGCAGTGGCGCAGGACGCCGACCAGATAGTGGTGGAGGAAGTGATTGCGAGGGTGAACGGTGACATAGTGACCGTAAGCCAATTCGATAAACTGTTCGGGCCGATGCAGAACGAGATCTCGATACGCTTCAGCGGCGAGCGCCTGCAGGAGGAACTGCGTAACGCCCGCCGCTACTCCCTGAACCTGATCATCAACCAGACGGTGGTCAAGCAGCAGGCGCGGGAAAAGGGGATCACTTTTCCCGATGATGTCTTCAACCGCCAGGTCGAGTCGATTAAGCAGAGGATCGGCGCCCAGAGCGACGAGGATTTCATCCGGGCGCTTGCCGATCAGGGCATGACGATGGAAGAGTTCCGCAGCCAGTTCGAATATCAGTATTACATTGAAGTGCTCTTCGGAAACGACGTGGGGCGAGATCTATACCAGTCGGAAAGCCGCCTCCAGAACTTCTACGAGGAGAACATAGACCAATACACCGAGACGGCGAAAATCCGCCTCTCGCAGTTAGTGCTGCCGTTCTCGCTCGCTGACGAGGAGACAGCCAAGGCGGCTGCGGAACAGGCTTTGAGCCGCCTCGAGGCCGGTGAGGATTTTGGCGAAGTCTACCGTAGCCTCACACCAGGTGCGGCCGAGGATGCCGTTGGCGATATCGGCCAGGTCGACCTCCAGTCATTCCGCCGGGATCTGGCCGAGGAGGTGGGGCCGCTCGCCGCTGGCGAGCACACCGGCATCATCAGAACAGATGCGGCCTTCCTCATTCTGCAGGTTACCGAGAGGCAGGAGTCGGAGACGATACCGCTGGAGAAGATCAAGGACCGCGTGATGGAAGACATGAGAATTGACACCTACACTCGCGAGGTCGGAAAGTACATCACACAACTCAAGAAAAACAGCCTGATAAACATTATTGCGGACAGGTTCGAAGGCCTTTACGAAGAGACCTTTTTCGAGGGGCAACGGGGAAGAAACTGAGCGACGTAGCACGCGGCGCGTCGGAACGCAGGGGGGTTGCATGGATAAGGTCTACGTTCGCGACATGGTTGTCGACCAGGCTATCGATAGCCCGTTTCTGATCAGGCAGCTTGAAAAGCATGATAAGAAAAACGGCGAAGCGTTTCTCAGGCTGGTGCTGGGGGACAAGACGGGGGAAATCCGTGCCGTGATGTGGGACGGCGTCCGGCAAGCGCTCGAAGAAATCTCGCAAGGCGACTACGCGCAGGTCACCGGCACCGTCGGCCTCTACCAGGATCAACCTCAACTGCGTGTGGACCGCATCCGTCGCATTGAGCCCTCTCAGGTAGACGAGGCCGAATTCGTCGCCAGCACAGCCCAAGACATCGAGCGCATGTGGAAGGAACTCTTGGATGCGGTAGCCCTGATCCGCCAACCGAAACTGCGCGAGCTGCTCGATAGCATACTGGGGGAGAAGGATTTCGCAGAGAGTTTCCGGCGTTGCCCTGCCGCCAAAAGCTATCATCACGTTTTCCGTGGCGGGTTGCTCGAACACACCCTCTCGATAGTTAAGTTGTGCGCGGCCGTGGCGGCGCACTACGCCCTTCTCGACCGGGACATGTTGATCGCCGGGGCGGTCCTGCACGACATCGGCAAGGTCGAGGAACTTCGCTACGACCGCGACTTCGACTACACGGACGAGGGGCAACTGGTTGGCCACATCGTGATGGCCGCTTCCTCCCTTGACAGACGGATGAGAGAGCTGCAATTCGACAATTCCCTGCGAGCGAAGGTGCTTCACCTGATCGTCAGCCACCACGGCGAAGAGCAGTTCGGTTCCCCGCGAAAGCCGATGACCCCGGAGGCTCTCGCGTTGCACTACCTCGACATGCTCGACTCGCGTATGGAGATGGCACGCGCCGCGCTGGAACAAGAGGCCGACAGCGAAGGTACATTTACATCTTGGGTTCGCAGTCTGGACCGGCGCCTTTACAAGGGTTGAGATGCGGCTGCTGACTGGAAGCTGAAGGCCGTCTGGCGTCGTTCGGCTTTCTCTTGACATAGCGGGCGAGATTGGGCTAAATTCTTCGGTCCGCGCTAAGCGCTTGAAAAGCAGTTAATTGCAGTGACGACGGAACGATACAATGAAAAGGACATTTCAGCCGAACAACCGGCGCCGGAAGAAGACGCACGGCTTCCGCACCCGGATGAAGACCAGGGGCGGCCGCGCGGTGATCAACCGTCGTCGGCGCAAGGGGAGGAAACGTCTGACCGCTTGAGAGCGGGCGCAGCCAAGGGCGCTGCGAGAAGGTTCTCGTTCATGCCCTCGCAGCGAATCAGACGACAACGTGATTTCGAGAGAGTCTACCGCGCCGGCAGGAAAATCGACGCGGTCGACTTTATCGTTTATTATCGCGCCAACGGACGCGAGTGTGACAGGCTTGGGCTCAGTGTCGCAAAGCGCCGGATCGGAAGAGCAATCCGGCGGAACCGAACGAAACGACTGCTGAGGGAGTTGTTCAGGAGGAATCCTCATACTGCGGTATCGGGAGATCGATGCAGGCCGGCGGTGGACATTGTCGTTGTGCCGCGAGCTTCCATGCTTGATGCGGGTTTCCGAGAATTGACGCAGCACTGGCTGGACGCCCTGAGGAAGATCGAGGCACGGCTGAACAGATAAAGCCATGATCACAAGGATGCTCATCGGAATCGTCAGGATATATAAGCGGTTTGTTTCTCCCCTTCTTCCAAACCGTTGCAGATTCCATCCGACCTGTGCCGATTACGCAGCGGAGGCTCTGAGCCGCCATGGTTTGCTGCGCGGCGGCGCCCTGGCCCTGGGAAGATTGATTCGCTGCAATCCCCTGAGCAAAGGGGGTTTTGATCCAGTTCCTGAAGCGAAGGAAAGCTACCTGCTCGAGAGCGACAAGTGGGGAATTAGGAATGAGTGTTGAAAAAAGAATGATCATCGCGGTGATCGTCTCCGCGGTCGTCATTGTTGTCTGGAATTTAGTCTTTGTTCCACCGCCGGTGGAAAGACCGGTTGGCGAAGAGCAGGAACAGGCTGCGGGGGCGGCAGCCGAGCCGGACGGAACCGGCGAGGTGGCAGAGACGGAGAGCGACGAGACGGCCCCAACCGGCGAAGCCGACCAAAGAGCATCGCTGGAGGGTAAGCCCGAACAGGAGATCAGTGCCGCCGAGCGCCAGACGGTATCAATCGAGTCGCCCCTTTACCGTATCGAGCTGAGCAACAACTCTGGAGGTTCGGCTTCGAGCTGGCAGCTGAAGGGCTTCAAGCCTAGCTTCGAAGAGGGTGTGCTGGATCTGGTTGCCCCCGAACGCTACCGCCCTGAGGGACTCTTGCCTCTGGCAACGATGGTGCGCACTGGCGAAAGCAAATATGCGCCGCTCGAGGGCAGACCCGTCCTTTTGGTGGGGGGCGCCGAGCCCGGAGGGACGGTCAATCTGGATGGCGAGGAAAAGATCACTGTCAGTTTCGAATATAACGTCGAGGATGTCGGCTGGATCCGCAAAGCGCTCACTTTTCATGCAGACAGCTACCTCGTGGACGTCGAGTTCACCTCGGAGTTGAAGGAGGGCGAGGCGGTAATCATCTGGGGTCCCGGAGTCGGAGAGCTGCTGAAACCCGAGGGGGCGAAGCTACGCAAGGGGATGGAAGGCAACGGGCTGCTCTATCGCAAGGCCGGCGGCGCGTTGCAACGGCTGCAGTCACCGGTGGCGGACCAGGGCGAAGCTGGCGAACCTTTCACTGAGCAGAGCGTGCCCGAGATCGTTGAATGGGTCGGCATCGAGAACCGCTACTTCATGGCGTTGGCCGACGGCGACATCGATAATCTGTTCAAGCGAGTCTACCGCCTGACCGCCTCCAAGCAAATCGACGACGCCGAGGAAAGCCCCACTTTTTTCTACCCCTACGTTGGTATCCGGCCTGAGGACGCTTCGTCGACGTTCAGGCTCTATGTCGGACCGAAGGACCTCGAGCTTCTGGAGAACCCGCGCTACGGCAACCTCAAGGACGTCGTTCAGTTCGGTTGGTTCTCCTTCGTCTCGCGCCCGGCGTTGTGGCTGATGAAGCAGATATCAGGCGTAACGAATAATTACGGCTGGGCGATTATTATTCTCACCGTACTTATCAATACTCTGCTGTTGCCGCTGATAATCAAACAGCGGAAGTCGATGGGCGAGATGCAGCAGCTCCAACCGCAGATCAAGCAGATCAAGGCCAAATACAAGGTTGAGAAAGGCGACAGCGTCGACACGCGCAATCGCAAGAAGAAGGAGCTCAACGAAGAGCTGATGGCCCTCTACAAGGTTGAGGGCGTAAACCCGATGGGAGGCTGCCTGCCGTTGCTCCTGCAGATTCCGATTCTATTTGCACTCTTCGACATGTTCAGGGTGGCGATCGAGCTGCGAAAAGCACCTTTCATTTTCTGGATAACCGACCTGTCAGCACCAGACCCCACATATATCGCACCGATTATGATGGGGGCGGCGATGTATTTTTCGCAGATGTTGACGCCGACTTCGGCGGAGGCAGGTGGCGCTTCGATGAAGCTGCTGCCGTTCGTATTCGTTATCTTCTTTCTCGCGGCACCCAGCGGACTTGTGATCTACTGGCTGACTTCGAGCCTCTATAACATGGGTGTTCAGGCTGTGATGAAGCAGGTCAGCCCGCCTCCACAGGCTGACAAGAAGAAGGCGATCCCGGCTAAGGCTGGCAGGAAGTCGAAGAAGAGCAGGAGAAAGTGATGCTCGACGATTTGGTCTTCAAGGGTAAGAATCTGAATGAAGCGCTGGCCAAAGCGAGTAATTTCTTCGGGGCACAAGCAAGCGATCTGTCTTACCAGAAGGTTGATGATGCCCCGGACGGAGAGATTTGGATCAAGCTGACCGAATTCCCGGAATCTCAGACGACATTTGAGGAGAACGATGTTCAACCGGAGGTTGACCCTCAGGCACAAAAGCTCGGGATGATCCATTCCCGGCGGCCCTACCCCGACAAGAAGCCGAAGCAGCAGTCCAGAACGCGAAAAGCTCGCCCGCAGGAACGAAAAGGGAAGCAGCACGACAGGAATAACTGGAATCAGCGGAACCAAAAACAGCCGCAGATAAAAGTGGAAAGCCTCGGCCAGGACGAAAAGGAGGCCTACAAGCTTGTTGCGGACATACTGAAACACGCGAAGCTACGGATTAATATCGACGTGCTGCAGGATCAGTCGAGGGCAGTTTTTAACCTGGATGGCCCCGACCGGGACATACTGGTGGCAAAGAAGGGGGCCGTGTTAACTTCGATACAATACCTGGTTAATAAAATAATATACAACAAAAGGGAAAAACCGCAGAAGATATTCATCGACAGCCTGGGATACAGGGTCTTCAGAGAAGAAGAGCTGCGAGAAATAGCATTGCTGAGCGCGGCGAAAGTCCGATCGACGAAGAAGGAATATGTTTTGAATCCGATGAATCCCTATGAACGCCGGCTGATCCACCTCGCGCTGAAAGACGAGGATGACATCATCACGGAGAGCCGCGGAGACGGATTCATCAAGCAGGTCACGATAATTCCCAAGTGAGAGTGCATCGCCTCTCTATTTAGCAATCGAGCGTGAAAGCCTTTCGAGAGGAAGGCTTTTTTATTTTCCTGGATAACGGGATAATTGCATCTGGAAAGCCAATGGTAAAGGGAGACACTATCGCAGCGATCAGCACGCCGCATGGCCACGGCGGCATTGGCGTAGTTCGACTCTCCGGACCGGAATCGTTGAGGATTTCCGAGGAGATCTTTCGTCCTGTGGGAGATTCTCTCAGGCCGAGAGTGGCGACGCTGGGCGATATCGAGGACGGCGAGAGGGGCACCCTGCTCGACCGCTGCCTCGCAACCTTTTTCCCGGGCCCGAACTCTTACACGGGTGAAGACGTTGTCGAATTTTCCTGCCACGGCAGCGTGCCGGTACTGACGAGGATGCTGCAGATACTCGCGGAAAAGGGAGTCAGACCCGCCGGGAGAGGCGAGTTTACCTTGAGAGCGGTGCTCAATGGGCGGATGGATTTGACGCAGGCCGAAGCCGTCAACAGGCTGGTACGGGCAAGGACGCTCCTGCAGGCGGAGAGAGCCGTGACACAACTTGAGGGCTCGGTGGCGAGGAGGGTGCAGAGGATAGAAGAGGCGCTGCTCGATGCAGTTGCGCGGATGGCGGCGTCGGTTGATTTCGCTGATGAGGATGAAGAGTTCATCTCGCGACGGGAAGCGGAGAAATCTGTAGGTCAGATAAAGACCGAGTTGCATGAATTGATCTCCGGTTTCGACAGGGCGGATCTGCTGCGCGAAGGTGCGGTAGTGGTTATTGCTGGAGCGGCAAACACAGGAAAGTCAACGCTCTTCAATGCGATTCTAAAGCGCGATAGATCTATCGTGGACAAGCAACCCGGCACAACGCTGGATTACATAACCGAGACGGTGGATATCGGCGGTCTGCCGCTCACCCTGGTGGACACGGCGGGCTTGAGAAGCACGGGGGGGGACGTCGAGATTAAGGGTATGCGCCGCACGGAAGAACGCTTGGGCGTTGCGGACCTGGTGCTTCTCGTGACGGAGTGCGGGAGGCCGTTGAACAACGAGGAGAGAGCTATCCTGGCGGGTCTGGAGAGAAAAGACAAGGATGTGCTGGTCGTCGGCAACAAATGCGATCTGGGAATAGCAACATCAAGAGGTGAAGACGCCCTAGAGATCTCAGCGCTGAAAGGCGACGGGGTGAGCAACCTACTGAAGGTAGTCTCTGAGAGGATAATCGGCGAGGGGCTGGATAGTTCCACCCAGGGGGAGCTGATAACGGAGCTAAGGCAACAGCAGCTTTTCAGGCAAGCAAACGAGGCTGTAGGAAGAGCCTCAGCGTTATTGAATGACGCTGCGTTTAATGAGCTTGTGCTTGAAGAGTTAAATGATGCAATGCGGTTACTCGGAGAGATAACCGGAGGCAAGACGGTCGACGACGTTCTGGAGAGGATATTCAGCAACTTCTGCATCGGGAAATAATCTATGGGTTTTTCTGAAAGGAAAGATTACGAAGTAGTCGTGGTCGGAGGAGGCCACGCCGGGTGCGAGGCGGCCGCAGCTGCGGCGAGGCTGGGAGCGCGGACCCTGATGATTACGCTGAATAAACGAATGATTGGCGAGATGAGCTGCAATCCGGCGATAGGTGGTCTCGCCAAGGGTCAGATTGTGCGGGAAGTAGACGCGCTGGGCGGCCTGATGGGAGTTGTCGCGGACCGCTGCGGGATACAGTTCAGGCTGCTTAACCGGAGCAGGGGACCAGCGGTGCGTGCACCGAGGGCGCAACAGGACAAGAGACGATACAGAAACGAGATGCTCAGGAAGCTTGAGGCAAAACAAAACCTGGGTCTTGAGATCCTCGAAGCTGAGGTAACGAGCATCCGCATTGATGGGCACAGAGCTGTAGGGCTCGAAACGACGGAAGGCGAAATTACAGCAAGGTGTGTGGTGCTGACGAGCGGGACGTTTCTAAACGGTCTTATCCACATCGGAATGAATAGCTTCAACGCCGGCAGGATGGGAGAGCCGGCCAGCAAGGGCTTGAGCGATTCGCTAAAGAGAATTGGTTTGGAGTTGGGCAGGCTTAAAACCGGGACACCCCCACGGCTCGCGAAAGACAGTATAGACTTCAGCGTGTTCAGGTTGCAGCCGGGCGATGAAAAGCCAACACCGTTTTCCTTCCTGACGCAGAAGATCGTTACGGAACAGGTGACCTGCTACCAGGGATATACAAACGAAGCGACTCACCGGATCATACGCGACAACATGGACAAATCTCCGCTCTACTCCGGGAGGATAATGGGGATCGGACCGCGTTATTGTCCTTCGATTGAGGACAAAGTGGTCAAGTTTCCCGAGCGAAAGCGTCACCAGCTTTTCCTCGAGCCGGAGGAGAGAGAGGGAGACAGCATCTACGTCAACGGTATCAGTTCATCGATGCCTGAAGAGGTGCAGGTAAAGGTAATACGTTCGATTGAGGGTTTGGAGAAGGCGGAATTCCTCAAACCGGGATATGCGATCGAATACGATATCGTCAAACCTACTCAATTGCGGGCGACGCTGGAGGCAAAGGAGATAGAAGGGCTTTTCTTCGCGGGCCAGATTAACGGCACCTCCGGATATGAGGAGGCTGCCGGGCAGGGGATAGTTGCGGGAGCGAATGCGGCAATCCTGGCAATGGAAAAAGAAGGCATGAAACCCTTCACACTTGATCGCGAGACGTCATATATCGGAGTGATGATCGACGATCTGATCACGAAAGGCGTCGACGAACCTTACAGGATGTTTACCTCCAGAGCTGAGAACAGGCTTCAATTAAGGGCCGACAATGCCGACAGGCGACTCACTCCGGTAGGGAGGCTGGTGGGTCTGGTTGATGACCATCGCTGGCAGTTATTCCAGGAAAAAATGGAGAGGCTGGAAAAGGCGCGTGATGTCCTCAAGACAGATCATTTGACGTCAGCGATAGAAGCGGAAAAGTTGGGCGTGGAATTGAGGGGCGAACTGACAGGTAAGACCTCCCTGTTCGACCTGGCAAGGAGGGCCGAGGTCTCAATAAGCCAGTTTGTTATTGCGCACGAAGAAATTGAGGCGCTCTCGGAGGAAGAGCAACTGACCATCGAGACCGACATCAAGTACGAAGGGTATATCAAACGCCAGGAGGTTTTGAATGAGCGCCTTTTACAGCAGGAGAAATTAAGAATTCCTGCTGATATTGATTACGGATCGGTACACGGATTGTCTAAAGAATCGGCGCAGCGCTTGAATAAAGTGCAGCCGGAGACTTTGGGGCAGGCATCGAGAGTGCGGGGAATGACGCCTGCGGCGGTAGCAGCGTTGGCGATTGAATTGATGAAACGGCGGAGAGGCTGATTTGGGCTCTGATGCGGGTTTCGAAGAGGCATTGATTCGTTACAAAGATCTTGTGCTGCGTTGGAACAAGAGAATAGCCCTAGTGAGTCGCAAAACGCCGAGGGAATCCCTCAACCGGCTGATCAGGCATTCGCTCGAAGGAGAGGCAATGCTGCCGAAGGGAATCGAAAGGGTTATGGATGTGGGCTCCGGAGCAGGCTTTCCCGGGGTTCTGATTGCGATGAAGCGGCCGGAAACGCGGGTTGAGTTGGTGGAACGCAGCGAAAGAAAGAGCATATTTCTCAGGGAGGTAAAGCGAACGCTGGGCTTGCGCAATGCCGAAGTTATCCAGGAGAGCTTTGTGCCTTCAATGATGGAAGGAACAAATCGCACTGCTCTGACCGCAATGGCCGTGGGAGAATATGGAAAGCTGGCGTTGTCCGTGGCGGAACGGATGAAAGAGGGGCAAGGCCTGCTGCTGTTTGTCGCTGAGAAAGTGGCTCTACGGATTGCGGAAGAGGCTGGGTTTAGCGTGAAGAGATGGGAAAAACTGAGCGGAAGGGATCGGACCGGCGTGGCCTGGCTGGAAAAAATGGCTGCTATATAGTATCGAAGCCATCCCACTGCCCCAAATGTTCCACGTGGAACGAATTCGCTTCCCCTTGTTCCCCTTTTTCTTGTCTCTCAAGTCCCTCACCTGCTACCATTGTCATGTCCGCAAGGTGATTATCAATGGGTAGAATTATCACTATCGCCAACCAGAAGGGTGGTGTTGCCAAGACCACCACAGCGATAAATCTCGGCGCCGCCCTGTCGATGTCGGAAATCTCCGTCCTGCTCGTCGACATGGACCCGCAGGGAAACTCGACTTCCGGCCTGGGACTGGATAAAAACACTTTGGAATCAGGTGTCTATAATTCCTTGCTCGGCTTCGTCCCGATGGCCGATATCGTGCGCCCGTCGTCTCTCGAGTGGCTCAAGGTTGCCCCTTCAAACAGAGATCTTGTCGGTGCCGAGCTCGAGATGATTGATATCGATCGGCGCGAATACCGCTTGGCAGATGCGCTGGCCCCGCTTACCGAGAGCTTCGAGTACATCCTTGTCGATTGCCCCCCTTCGCTCGGCTTGCTGACCGTCAACGCGATGGTCGCTGCGGATGAACTGCTGATCCCGATTCAGGCCGAGTATTTCGCTCTCGAGGGAGTGAGCGATCTGTTGGATACGGTGAGCCGTGTTCGCGAGTCGCTCAACCCCGGTCTCCGGATCCGCGGCGTGCTGCTGACGATGGCCGACGACAGAACCAACCTATCGCAACAGGTTTCCGATGAAGTCAATTCATATTTCGGGGACCTCGTTTTCCGCACGGTAATCCCCAGGAACGTGCGCGTTGCCGAGGCCCCCAGCTTTGGCCTTCCGGTGATGCTTTACGATATAGCCAGCAAGGGTGCGAAGGCATATTTGCAGCTTGCCAGGGAGTTTCTGAATGACGGCAAAGAGAAAAGCTCTCGGTAAGGGTATCGGTGCCCTGATCCCCGAGTCCCGGCTGACCCCTGAGGAGGCCGGTGGCAAGCTTCTGGAGATTGATATCGGTAGGATCTCACCCAATCCCGGCCAGCCGCGCAAGAGTTTTGATGATGATTCTTTGCGGGAACTTGCCGATTCGATAATAGCCCAGGGTATCATTCAGCCGATCGTGGTACGCGTGTCTGGGCACGATTACCAGATAGTTGTCGGAGAACGGCGTTGGCGGGCAGCCCAATTAGCGGGCTTGCGGAAAGTTCCGGCCCTGCTGCACGACACCGACGACGCCGCGGCGTTGGAGATAGCCCTGGTAGAGAACATCCACCGCGAGGACCTCAACCCGGTTGAAGAAGCAAACGCCTACAAGATGCTTATCAATCGCCTCGGCATGACGCAGGATGAGGTTGCCGAGCGTGTCGGCCGCAAGCGTTCGACGATTGCGAACACGCTGAGGCTGTTGAAGTTGCACGACGACGTAAAGAACCTACTGGCCGCCGGCGAGATCGACATGGGTCATGCCCGGGCCCTCCTCGCTGTCGATGATCCATTTCGTCAGCGTGAGCTATGTGACGAGGTCATTCGAAAAGGGCTCAACGTCCGCCAAGTTGAGTTCCTCGTTCGCCGGGAGTTGAAGCCGGGAGGGTCAAAGAAGAAATCCGAGAAGCGCAAGGACGTTTTCCTCCGCGATGCGGGGGAGCGCCTTTCACGTCGCCTGGAAGCGCCCGTCACCATCAAACCGGGTTCAAGAGGCGGCAGAATTGAGATTTCATACTTCTCCGAGGACGATCTGCAACGCCTTTTCGAGACCCTAATGGGCGCCGCAGGCACCTCGGGGAAAGACATCCATTGATGGGGGATATAAATGAAAGAAAGAGGATTTGATTCTGGAGAAATCAGCGGATTCCTGGATGAAGGCACCGAATTCGAGGGTACGCTGAAATTCCGCGAGACGATGCGTATCGATGGCAAGTTCAGCGGAAAAATATCGAGTTCCAGCGTTCTGATTGTCGGAGAGGCAGCCGAAATCAACGGCGAGGTCCACGTCTCCAACGTCAGCATCAATGGCAAGGTTACCGGTAAGATCACCGCCGACAAGAAGATCGAGATCCACTCCAAGGGACGCGTCTATTGCGACATCGCTACGTCTAATCTGGTGATTGAGGACGGCGCCTTCTTCGAGGGTAACTGCAATATGGACACCTCCGCCGGCAAAGGTGCAGCCCCCGCTGCAGCCGCCAAGCCGGTCGAGCCCGCAAGGCCGGCCGTTCCGATAGGTGAGCCGAAGAGCTTTGAGAAATCGCCTTCCACCGAAGTCGAAAAGAAGGGGTTTGAGAAGGACTCGCCCTTGTTGAAAGAGAAGAAGTAGCTTGATGCGTGCTGACAGTCGAGCGCACGATGAGCTGCGCCCAGTCACGATTCTGACGGGTTTTCAGCGCTACGCTGAGGGATCCGTGCTGATAGAATTCGGCGATACCAGGGTTCTCTGCTCTGCGAGCGTGGAGGACTCCGTGCCTCCCTTCCGAAAGGGTACCGGCTCCGGCTGGATCACTGCGGAGTACTCCCTGTTGCCGCGCTCGACGCTCGTTCGTGGCTCTCGGGAGTCGAGCAGGGGGAAAGTTGGTGGCCGCACACACGAGATTCAGCGTGTCATCGGCCGTTGCTTGCGCTCCATAGCAAACCTCGACGCATTCGGCGAGCGGACTGTCTGGATAGATTGCGATGTGATCCAGGCCGACGGCGGCACTCGCTCGGCCGCCATCACGGGTGGTTACGTGGCACTGGCTCTTGCGGTACGCAGGCTGCGCGAGGCGGGCCTGATAGCCGATGATCCTCTTCTCTCCCAAGTGGCGGCGGTCTCTGTGGGTGTAGTCGATCGTGAAGTTATGCTTGATCTGGTTTACTCCGAGGACTTCGTTGCGGATGTTGACTTCAACGTAGCGATGACTGGTGACGGACGCTATGTCGAAATCCAGGGGAACGCCGAGGGCGCTCCCTTCGGCCGGGAGCGGCTCAACGAGATGCTTTCCCTGGCCGGCGTCGGCATCGAGCAGCTTCTGGAATACCAACAGCAAGCGCTGGAAAAGTGAGTCCCGAACTCAAACTACTCATAGCATCCACCAATCCCGGTAAGATTCTTGAGATAATGCCCCTACTGTTCCACCTCTCCCTCAGGCTGGTCGGCCTCGATGAGCTCGGATCGGATCCTGGCTTTGTCGAGGACGGAGAAACCTTCGCGGATAACTCGGCCTCCAAGGCTCTTCATTATCACCTGCTTCATGGCCTCCCAACCGTTGCCGACGACTCCGGCTTGGTGGTCAGTGCTCTCGGTGGGGAACCCGGGGTTCGCTCAAGCCGCTTTTTAGGGGAGGAAACCTCCTATCCGGAGAAGATGGCGCGCATCCTCGAGATGTTGAGGAAAGCCGAGAAAGCCGGCGGCACCCGCGCTGCTCGCTTCACTTGCGCCCTCTCATTGGCGGTTGGAGGCCGGGTCGCCGCCACCATCGAGAAACACGTTTTCGGCAACATCGCCGAGCAGCCGAGGGGTGATCACGGCTTCGGCTACGATCCGATCTTCTACAGCCCCGCGCTTGGCAAGACCTTCGGCGAATCCGTTGCCGCCGAAAAAGACAGGATTTCCCATCGGGCTCAAGCCCTCCGCAGCCTTGCCGCCCTGCTCGAATCTCACGAAAAGCTCCGGGGCGAATTAGGGATCTCAAGCTGCGCGTAATGGCGTAGACCCCATAGACGCTTGGATACTCTGCCTTCGGCGGAATATTCTCGCCTTGACTTTCGTCTACCAGAGGAATATATTAGTCGTGCGCACTCACATTATATGATGTATGGAAGATAAGCGGTAAACCCTGGCGCGCCAACGCCAGCTTCGGAGTTGATGATTATGAGATTTGACAAACTGACTATTAAGGCTCAGGAGGCTTTCAGCGACGCGCAAAGGCTGGCCTCGGAGAGCGGCAACCAGTCGCTCGAGCCCGAGCACCTCTTACTGGCGCTGTTGAGACAACCGGAGGGTGTCGTCAAGCCGATTTTCGAGAAGATCGGCATCGAGGACTCACTGCTGATAGCGGAGCTTGAGGACCGTATTTCGAAACTTCCACAAGTTGGCGGCGCCGCTGCGGGTTCCTATCTCGGTCCCGCGCTGCGCAACGTCCTCGACAATGCTTTCGCCGCGGCTGAGCAGTTCAAGGACACGTACATCTCCACCGAGCACGTGCTCATCGGTTTGCTTGAATTCAAAGAATGCTATGCTTCCAAACTGCTTACCGATCGTGGCATCACCGTCGACAAGGTCAGGGAAGCGCTCAAGGATATCCGCGGCTCGCAGCAAGTGACCGACCAGAATCCCGAGGACAAGTATCAAGCGCTCAAGCGCTATGCTCGCGACCTTACTGCCGAGGCCGGCGAGAACAAGCTCGATCCGGTGATCGGTCGCAACGAAGAAATCCGCCGCGTTATCCAGGTTCTCAGCCGCCGCACCAAGAACAATCCGGTTCTGATCGGTGAGCCGGGGGTGGGTAAAACCGCGATCGCCGAGGGCCTTGCCCAGCGGATCGTCGACGGCGATGTTCCCGAAAGCCTCAAAGATAAAAAGCTGCTTGCTCTCGATCTCGGCGCGCTTGTTGCGGGTACCAAGTTCCGCGGCGAGTTCGAGGATCGGCTCAAGGCCATGCTGCGCGAGATCCACGACAGCGGGGGCCAGATCGTGCTGTTCATCGATGAACTTCATACCCTTGTCGGGGCAGGCGGGGCGGAGGGAGCAGTCGACGCCTCGAACATGCTCAAGCCCGCCCTGGCCCGCGGCGAGTTGCGCGCGATCGGCGCCACCACGCTGAATGAGTACCAGAAGCACATTGAGAAGGACGCCGCGCTCGAGCGCCGCTTCCAGCCTGTGTACATCGGCGAACCCGACGTTGATTACACGGTCGCCATACTACGCGGCCTGAAGGAGCGCTACGAAGTCCATCACGGCGTGCGCATCTCCGACGCAGCGGTTGTGGCTGCGGCCACGCTCAGCCACCGTTACATCACCGACCGCTTCCTGCCCGACAAGGCTATCGATCTGATCGACGAAGCTGCTGCACGGCTGCGCATCGCCATCGACAGCATGCCGGCCAACATCGATGAGGTGGAACGTCGCGTAATCCAGCTCAGGATTGAAGAAAAGGCGTTGCTGAAAGAGAAGGACGAGACAAGCCGCGAACGCCTCCAGAAAATTCAGGCCGAACTAGCCGACCTCGGAGAGAGTTCCAGCGCCCTCAAGGCCCGTTGGAGTAACGAGAAGGAAGCAATAGTCAAAATCCAGCAGATTAAATCGGAGATCGACCACGTCAAGACCGAAATGGCGGCCGCCGAGAGGAACCAGGATCTCAACAAATTGGCTGAACTGCGCCACGGCGCCATGCCCAAACTCGAGCATGAAATGGCCGAAGCCCAATTGCGACTGCAAGAAGTCCAGGGCGACGATCCGATGCTGAAGCAGGAGGTTGACGATGAGGACATCGCCCTTATCGTCAGCAGTTGGACCGGTATACCCGTCAGCCGCATGCTCGAGGGCGAGATGCAAAAGCTTCTGAAAATGGAGGAGCGTCTGCAGTGCCGGGTCATAGGCCAGGACGAGGCGTTGGCTTGCGTTTCCGATGCTCTGCGCCGCGCCCGCGCCGGCATCTCCGATCCGCACCGCCCGATCGGATCGTTCATCTTCATGGGCCCGACCGGCGTCGGCAAGACCGAGCTGGCCCGCGCTCTGGCGGAGTTCATGTTCGACGACGAGCGCGCAGTGGTACGCATTGACATGAGCGAATATATGGAACGCCATACCGTGTCGCGCCTTATCGGCGCCCCGCCGGGCTACGTCGGCTACGAGGAGGGCGGCCAACTGACCGAGAAGATCCGCCGCCGCCCTTACGCAGTGATCCTGCTCGACGAGATCGAGAAGGCACACCCCGACGTCTTCAACACACTGCTGCAGATAATGGACGAGGGCCGCCTGACCGACGGCAAGGGCCGCGCCGTCAATTTCCAGAACACCGTGCTGATCATGACCTCCAACCTTGGTGCGCAGTACATGATGGGTGCCACCAAGGCAATCGGCTTCCGCACCGGTGCGCCTGATTCCGACGGCACTGACGTGCGCGACAAGGTCGATGTCCTACTGAAGCAGACCTTCAAACCGGAGTTCCTCAACCGCGTTGACGAGATCATCTTCTTCCGCGGCCTTCACCGCGACGACATGGCCCGCATCCTCGACATACAACTCCGCTACCTGCAGAAACGCCTAGCCGATCGCAAGGTCACTATCGAGCTGACAGAGGCCGCCAAGCAGAAGGTCGCCGATGAGGGCTACGATCCAGCTTTCGGCGCGCGGCCGCTCAAGCGCGCGATCACGCGCTTGGTCGAAAACCCGATCAGCAAACTGCTATTGGAAGGCAAAATCGAAGACGGCGACGAGGTCCGGGTGGAAACCGACAAGGACGGCGAGCTCAGCTTCAGCGTCAAATGATCTAAGATTATTTATTCGGACAAATAACTTAGCTTGGGTGTTGAATGTTCATCCAAGCTCTTTGCCTCGCGCCAAATCATCAAAGAGAATAGGGTCCTGGATACCCTTAAGACCACTCTTGATTATCAGGCGAAAGAATCAGGTCGTATGAATTCTCAAGCTTCCGTAACGCCGGCGGTGCATACTAACTCATCGTATTTATTTGATGGGATCGGATAGGTTTTAACAGTAATCAACACTTTCTGTTTCTCTTGTCGGCCGGCAGGAATCATAGGTGCTTCACCTCCAGGCCGGTTTCCTGGGATACGGCATCAGCTAACCTGCTCCGATGGCAGCACCGAATGTCTTTCTCTACGCACACCAAGACGGAGGGAGTTTTTTGCATGAGCTGCCCGACATTCTCCACTTCAGTTCCAAGCTGAGGGAGCATCTCTTTTTTGTATTTCTCTAACAGCCGTTGATATGAATCAAAATCGGCAAGGCTTTTCCGATGCTTGCTCGGAACACCGAGGGAAGGAAAATGGTTATAATCCAGCCCGAGGTGGTTCGCGATTTCGCAAAATCTTTTCTTCGAGAAACCGAACTGGCGCGAATTTGGATTTGCACGTACATCGATGATCTGTTTGATCCCATGCTTCAGAAGATGATTAAAAAAGGCGTCTACCGACTTTCCCTCATAGCCGGCCGTATAGACTGCGAGACCGGCCTTCTTAACATCAGCCTTGCGCTTCGGTAGCAAGTCTATCAGTTCACTTTTGGTTGCATACCAGGGGTAGCGGGAAATTACATCCTTTATAAGCTCCGTTTGGCTCTGTCCAATATAATGTTTGACTATTGTATCTACGGCATCTTTGATCTCATTGGGTAATTTATCAATTTTTTCAGTCGCTAGGTTGGCGGTTTGCTCGCACAGGGTAATCCTTTCCTCATCGGGAATTACGTATCCATCTCGCCTTAGATTATTTAGCTCCTGGTGAAGGGAAAAAGAAAAGGGGCCGTTCTTGTACGGAACGAAATCATAGAAAGAAAGATCTCTTCCTGGTTCTGTCTCATGACGGAAGAGAAAAGCAAATATTGCCAACATTGTTGGGTGCAAGGGCGTGTTTGCCTGCGATATGAGTGCAAGTAGTGTTTTCTGCCGTATTAGCATTCTTGTGTCCTTAATGGGTTATGATTCTACACACAAATAAAATAATCTAAACGCAGAGCAAGGGCAAACATCAAGGGCAAGCAGGTCGAGCCCGCGGAAGCAACTCGCAGGCGTGAGGATTGAACGATACCGGGGAGGCAATCTGGTGCGCTCCCCTGAGAGCCGGTCAGAATCTGGTGAAATATAAAAAGGTCTCAAATGACCAGTCGGCATAGAGCATATCCGCATCTTGCAGGATGCAGTAGCGCCCACCCATCACCATCACACCCATTTGGAAGAAAAGTCCCGGGTAAGTGGAATCTCGGCGTGCAAGCACGGTCAGAATACCAGTCTCGGGATCAATCGAGTAGAACTCGAAGTTGTTTTCGTGAAGCATGGTTCCACCCGCGGTCATCCACCTGGCACTGCGGCACAACGAAATCAGGAGCGTGCCGTCGTCGAGCTGAGTGGGGTACGAGAGCGCCTTAATCGAGGCAGACAGCGAGCCGTCCGGATCATAAGTGATGCTGTGATTCCACTTGGGGAACTCGATTAACGAAACAGGTCCCGACTTTTTTCCTCTATCGCTAATAGGCTGCAGACGGTATTCGATGTCGTATGTCTCCAGTTGCCGCCGAGATTCGGCTATCGCCCTGCCAAAGCCGTAAGCTAGCAAAAGATTGTTGCCGGCCTTTGGGGCTCCACCTTGCAGTGCTCCCGGCAGGATGGCGACGCGGGTGAAATTGAGCATTTCTCCGTTGTCGATCCTGGCGATTTCCATTAACCGGAGTTTCACCAACGAGCCGTTTTTCGGTTGGGCATTCAGCACCAAAAGGCGGCAGCCCGCGACCTCAGCCCTTTCACCACCCCAAGGCGCCGCTACTACCGTGAACCTAAGGATGCTGACCGGCAGCAGCCACCTTTTTCCAGTCCAGTAAGGCCTGAATGGAATACACTCCTGAAGTTTGCCGTTGGCGTTAAGCCGCAATTGATGTGCGGCGGGGCTCCTCCCGGTGCTGACGCTCTTCGGTTGGCCGTCGAGGCCAACCTCCATGAAAAAGGCCTCCGTTCCCCTCTGGCCAATGTAGGTACCGTAATCGTACAAGTAATAAGAAGCGCAGTAGAGCAGGGCAATGCTCTCTTCTCCCTGAGAGGCGGCCAGATAACAATCCGCGACTTCTTCCCCGTCCGGCGCATTGATATGAGCGATTTCGGAGAAGGGTGAGAGCAACTCCCCGTTTGAATCGAATTGAGCGACGGCAACCTTAGCGGCCCCACGGCCGGGATCGGTATTGTAAGAAACAAATACAAGGCCCTTGTCTTCTGGTGCCGGAGCTGCGGAGTTGTTATTGAGCCAGACTGCTTTGATGTCCAGCAAATTCATCTTTTCGCCGGTCCAGAGCTTTTTCGGTTTGGATGCCCTGCCTTTATGCGTGATTGCGATACTGTAGAGACTCGAGAACCATGTCGGATCGGAACGGTTCTTGGGATAGGCGATCAGAAAAGCGACGCTTTTCTTGTTTCCTGTTTTGAGCCAGGCTTCTCCAATGAATGGCGACGAATCCGCGAAGGGTTTGATCTTCTTGAGACTATACAACCAGACTGATGGATCGCCGTCCTGCCCAAGGGCTGTTGCCGCCTGCGTTGCCCAAATCAGGACGAGCGAAATGATAAGGATAGAGATCCGGGTCTTGTAAGGCATCATTCTCCTCCCCTTCGTTTTACCGACTTTGCCAGGTGCGCGCTGCTTAGTGTTTGATAGTATTATCAGCGAATTCTTAACATAGTGCCAACCAATATGTTCTTTTCAGTTATTTGCCCGCGGGGAAGATCATTCTTTGTCATTAATCAGACCGCAAGCTACGCCGTGGGTAATAGTGAGGACTTAACATTCACCAAATCCATTGTTGTCCCTCAGAACAGAGGGCTGGAGGGTCTGCACACGGCACAATCTACCGACTCCGAAGCCGCCGAATAGCTAATACGTTCACGGTTGGCATCTTCCGGCGTTCTCTCAGTCGTGTGCACCGAGGCCGGAGCGCAAGTCTCCGCGCTTGAGTAACGGCCGGAAATATATGCTCCAGTGTTATCCTCCCTGCGCATCCCTGGAGCGCGTTTGAATGGGGAAGAGCTTGGAACAGTCGGTCTATTTGTTGCGTTCCCAGTGTTTTGTCTTTATTGAGCTTGAGTGGGCGATCCTTGACACTCGACGCCGGTGGATGATACCTTTTTGTGCAAGGTATCAGCCGTACTTGACGGCAATTTTCAATACCCGGTTTCCCAAAAAAGAGGAAATAGTGAATCCGCTCACAATCAGAATATAGGAGGCTCTCGTGGCAGAGAAGATGAATGCAGTAGTAAAGGTCAGGCCCGAGCTGGGAGCAGTCTATCAGCAGGTTGATATTCCCAGGATCGCTCCCGACGAGGTGCTGGTGAAGGTCCGCGCCACATCCATTTGCGGCACCGACGTTCACATCTACAAGTGGGATCCCTGGAGCCAGGGTCGCATCGGCGAAAAAGCTCTGCCGCAGACACTCGGTCACGAGGTGGCCGGCGAGGTCGTCGAGATTGGCCCCGAGGTCAAGCGGATCAGCGTGGGAGACTACATCAGCGCCGAGACTCACATCCCGCACCCCGGCGATCTCCAGGCACTTTTGTGCCAGATGCACATCGGCGAGCGGATGAGAATCCTCGGTGTCGACTGCAACGGCGC
>DATKUA010000094.1:0-6637 GCA_035530855.1 Acidobacteriota bacterium
GCTTCGGAGGACGGCTTCATGATGGAGCGCCACCCGAAGCTCGGGCCGGTGGAGACCAACACGGCGGGCATCTTCCTCGCCGGCTGCGTTCAGGGCCCAAAGGACATCCCCGCCACGCTCTCACAGGCGGGGGCTACCGCCGGCAAGGCGATGACGCTGATCTGCCGCGAGACGATCAAGATCGATCCGACCACCGCGACGGTCAAAGAAAAGCTCTGCCGCGGCTGCGGAACCTGCGCCGAAATTTGCCTTTTCGGCGCGCCAAAGATGGTTACGCGCCCCGACGGAAGTGTCGTGGCGGAGATCAACGAGGCGCTCTGCACTGGCTGCGGCACCTGCGCCGCCTGGTGCCCCACCAACGCAATTGTCGCGCGGCATTTCACCGATGAGCAGATAAATTCGATGATGGATGCGCTCTTCGAGGAGACAGTTACCAGTGGCTAAACGGAAGGCGAAACAGGATAAGGAGTTCATCCCGCGGATAGTCGTGTTCGCCTGCAATTGGTGCAGCTACGCGGGTGCTGATAACGCTGGGATCAACCGCATCCAGTACAGCCCGCACTTCCGCGTGATCCGCACGATGTGCAGCGGCCGTGTGCACCCGAGCTTTGTAGTAAAGGCTTTCAGGCTGGGTGCCGACGGCGTGCTGGTTACCGGCTGCCACTTCGGCGACTGCCACTATATCTTCGGCAACTACAAGGCGGTTGAGAAGTTTGAGACCACAAAGAATCTGACTAAGCTGCTCGGTATCGAGGAAGGCCGAATCGGCCTGGAATGGATCTCCGCCGCCGAGGGCGTCCGCTTCGGCAAGGTGATAGACGAGTTCGTGGAGCAGGTTAAAAAACTGGGGCCCAGTCCCCTGCACAACGGCAAGAGGCCATGACCGCAACCGAGGAAAAGATTAACAGGGAGACGCGCGCGCTACACTGCCTCGAGTGCGGCAAGTGCACAGCCAACTGCCCCGTCTCAAGGGTCAATCACGAGTTCTCCCCAAGGATGCAGCTAAGCCGCCTGCTCAGCGGCTCGCTCGACGACCTGATCACCGACGACAAGCTTTACACCTGCCTGACCTGCGGCATGTGCTCTGTCCGCTGCCCCTCCGACGTCCGCTACACGGAACTGATGCAGATGGCCAGGATCGAAGCATATAAAACCGGTCATGTCGCCAATCTCTCTCACGGCGGCGTGCTTCAGGAAGTGATGAAGATCCACTCCGCGGAGAAGCTGAAGCAGGACCGCGGCGCCCTGCTGGACAGCGAGCTGAAAACCACGGAGAAAGGCGAATTGCTTTACTTCGCAGGCTGCCTGCCCTACTTCGATGCCGTCTTCACCGACATCGGCGTTGAGGCGGTAAAAATCGGGCGCAGCGCGATCCGGCTCCTCAACGCGCTGGGCGAGAAGCCTGTTGTGATGCCGAACGAGCGCTGCTGCGGCCACGATCTGCTCTGGATGGGCGACGAGGAAGGATTCCTCGCGCTGATGAAACACAACATCAAGGAGATAAAGAAGACAGGCGCGAAGAAAGTCGTGACCGCCTGCGCCGAGTGCTACCGCACGCTGGCGCGCGATTACCCGCGCTATGCCGACGGCATCGACTTCGAGGTGCAGCATATTTCGCAGTACCTTGCGGAGCGCCTGCCCGAACTCGAGAAGAAACTCAAGAAAAAGGTGAACAAAGCTGTTTCCTTCCAGGATCCCTGCCGTCTTGGCAGGCACATGGGCGTCTACAATCCGCCGCGCGAGCTGCTCGACAAGATACCCGGCCTAAAAGTTAGAGAGATGCCGCATAGCGGCGAGGCAGCCGTCTGCTGCGGCACGAGCGCTTGGATCAACTGCGATATGTACTCGAAAAAAATCCAGGTGAACCGGCTGAACGAGGCGAAGCAAGCCGGCGCGGAGACGGTGATCACCAGTTGCCCGAAGTGCTACATCCACTTCTCCTGCGCCACCAACGAGAAGAATGACAGGCCGTCCGTGGAAATGGAAGTTCAGGACCTTTGCGTCCTGCTGGCCGAGAGTTTGGAGGCCAAATAGAAGTAGAGAATTAACCGAGCCGGGCGCCCGCGCGACCGGGGGCCGGGCCAGAGAGCGAAAGGAGGTGATCCACTTGAGCACCGATGAACTGCGCATCGGGGTGTTCGTCTGCGAATGCGGACTCAACATCGCGGGTACAATTGACTGCTGCGCCGTTTCGGAATACGCCGAGACGCTCGACGACGTCGCCTGCGTCGTCCAGAACAAGTACACCTGCGCCGACCCCGGCCAGAACGAGATCCAGAAAGCAATCAAGGAGCACAAGCTCAACCGCGTGGTGGTGGCCTCGTGCACGCCGAAGATCCACGAGCCGACGTTCCGCCAGTGCGTCGCCGACGCAGGGCTGAATCCCTACCTCTTCGAGATGGCCAACATCCGCGAGCACTGCAGCTGGGTCCACCAAAGACAGAAAGCAGAAGCGACGGAAAAGGCCAAGGACCTGGTCCGCAGCGCCGTTGCGCGCGCGCGCAATCTGCAGGCCCAGGACGAGCAGGTAGTGCCGGTGACCGACAGCTGCCTTGTGATCGGCGGCGGGGTGACAGGCATCCAGGCGGCGCTCGATCTCGCCGACGGCGGCCACCAGGTCTACCTCGTCGAGAGGGAACCGACTATCGGCGGCATCATGGCCGCTCTAGACAAGACCTACCCGACGATGGACTGCTCCATATGAATACTCGGTCCTAAAATGATGGATGCCGGTCGGCATCCCCGGATCGAGTTGATGACGAACAGCGAAGTCGAGCGGGTCAGTGGATTCGCCGGCAACTTCAAGGTGACAGTGCGCAAGAAGGCCCGCTACGTGGATCCAAACGAGTGCAACGCGTGCGGCGAGTGCGCCATTGTCTGCCCGGTGGCGGTGCCGGACGAGTACCAGCAAGGATTCTCTTCGCGCAAGGCGATCCACCTGCCGTTCCCGCAGGCGGTACCGTCCTCCTACGTCCTCAACATGAACAACTGCCTGGGCAACAATCCGATCGCCTGTGGCAAGTGCGAGGCGGTTTGCGAGAAGAAGTGCATCAACTATGACGATCAAGATCGCCTCCTCGATCTGGACATCGGCACGGTCATTGTCGCGACCGGCATGGACGTCTACGATCCCACCGAGCTGGACGAGTACGGCTACACGCGCTACGACAATGTGATCACCGCGATGGAGTTCGAGCGGTTGATCTGCGCCGGAGGTCCCACCGAAGGACACTTCATGCGGCCCTCCGACCGCAAGCTGCCAAAGCGCATCGGCTTCATTCAATGCGTCGGCTCGCGCTCGCAGAAGCGGGGTAATCCCTACTGCAGCAATGTCTGCTGCATGGTGACGATCAAGAGTTCGCTGCTACTCAAGGACCACTACCCGGAGATCCAGAGCTACGTCTTCTACATGGACATCCGCGCCTCCGGGAAGCAGTTCGAAGACCTCTACATGCGCAGCAAGGGGGAGGGCGTCCGCTACATCCGCGGCATACCCGGAGAAGTGGTCGAGGATCCCGGCTCCAAGAACCTCAAGCTGACGGTGGAGAACACAACCACGGGACGGCTCGAGGATTACGAGCTCGACATGCTGGTGCTCGCGCAAGGCGTCATCCCGCGCGGCGACAGCCCCGAACTGCGCCAGAAGCTCACGCTGTCGAAGACGGCGGACGGCTTCCTGATGGAGGCCCATCCGAAGCTGCGCCCCGTCGACGCGCCCACGCGCGGCATCTACATCGCCGGCTGCGCAGAGTCGCCCAAAGACGTCAAGGACTGCGTTGCTCAGGCGGGCGCGGCAGCAGCGAGGGCGAGCATCCTGCTCAACACCGGCAAGGTAACCATCGAGGCGATCACCTCGACGATCGACGAGGATCTGTGCACCTACTGCGGTATGTGCGCCAAGGTTTGCCCTTACAACGCAATCATCCCGCCCGACCGCAAGGCAAAGAAGCTGCCTGTTGTGATCGAGGCGGCCTGCGCCGGTTGCGGAACCTGCGGCGCCGAATGCCCCACCGACGCGATCACCATGCGCCACTTCACCGATAACCAGATAATCTCGCAGATCGACGCCATACTCGACTGCGAGGATCCGATGAAGGTGATAGTCACCTTCGCATGTAACTGGTGCTCCTACGTCGGCGGCGACACCGCCGGCACAGCGCGCCTGCAGTACCCAGCCAGCCAGCGGCTGATCCGCACCATGTGCAGCGGCCGCGTCGACGACAAGTTCATCTGGCACGCCTTCCGCAAGGGCGCACCGGTGGTGCTTGTTTCCGGCTGCCACTTCACCGACTGCCACTACATCAACGCCGTCACCTGGACTCAACGCCGCATCGACAAGGTGTGGGACAAGATGGAGCGCCTCGGCATTCGGCCGGAGAGGCTGCAGCTCGAATGGATCAGCGCTGCGGAGGGCCAGAAGTTTGCCAAAGTGATGCGCGAGCTCGACGAGATGCTGAAGCAGGTCAAGCCCGCGGAGGTGGCCGAGACGGTCAAGATCCTCGAGGAAGAGGAGCGAAAGAAGCAGGAGCGGGCGGCGAAGAAAGACGCCACGGCTGTGGCTTCGACCTAATAAACCTGGAGAGCCGAAAATGGCTGATAAGGAGGGCTATCTCAAGTGCCTGCGCTGCGGCCACGAGTTCACCGATCCCTCGCTGATGGGTGAACCGGTCAAGGAGCGGACATGCCCCAAGTGCCGTAGCAACAGCGTTCGACGGATTAAAACGCCTAAAGGTTGAAAAACCTAACTGTTATAACTTTGGTGAGAAATAGGGGGGCAGTGAACTTCACTGCCCCCTGTTTCGTGTACCTGGATGATATTGATCAAGGAAAACCGTTTGAAAGGGATTCTATCAATTCCAGGGAGACAGAGACTTGAGTTTCGCACATTCATCCCGGCTGCACAGGTTCGTCGACGCTGTTTTCATGCATGGCCTGATGAAAGGCGCGTATAAGAAATTCGCGGACACATTCGATCTGAAGGGGAGCGAAAAGGTTCTGGACTTCGGCGGAGGCACCGGAGCGCTGAGCCGCCACGTGGCCGAACGCCTACGGGATGGAGGAAGCGTTGTGGTTCTCGACGCTTCAGTGGGGTGGATTGAAACCGGCGCGAAAAGGCTGAGGAGATATCGGAACATCGAGTTCATCGCCGGAGACCAGAACACACTATCTCAAATGAAAGCCGGCTTCGACGTGATTACCATCCACTTCATGCTCCATGATATCGACAAGGCACAACGGCAGGAAGCCGTAAATGCTCTATCAGAAGCGCTTAAACCCGGCGGTGTGCTATACATCCGCGAACCGACAAGCGGCAGACACGGCATGCAGGCGGCGGAGATCATCGACCTGATGGCAAGCGCGGATCTGAGAAAGACCGCCTCGAGCGAGGGAAGAGCCTTCCTGCTAGGAAGATTCTTCATCGGCGAGTTCCGCAAGAATCAATAACCGGCTCTATTCAAACGATCCTGATTCTGCGTATTGGAGATGCCTTGCCCGAGGTTGCCTTCCTCACTAAAATGCCCCATTGGCGGAACACATCGCTGGTCCAACCGCGGAACATGCTTTCGCAGGTTTCTTGTTCCCCTTTTCCATAAAGCCAACTTTTTCAAGACTTTATCGGTCTATTACGATTAGCGCGAAAGCTGGCATGGCTATTGCTCGTTACATTAGATAGTAGATTTGAGCTAGGGCGCGAAACAGCTTGGCTCGTATGCTAATCGATAGCTCTTACCGGGAGACGGCCGTGTTTGGTTCACTATTCTGGAAAGAGATTCGCGAGCACCTGATGACGTTCCGCTTCGGCGCCGCGCTGATCACCACTTTCGTGCTGGTGATTGTCAGCGTCTGGGTGCTGGGTGAGGACTTCGTCGTCAGGAACAACAATTTCAACCGCATGTCGGAGTCGTTCTCGGAAGAGAACGGGAAGGTCTATGTACCCTCGCAGATCGCACCGGTGGTTCTGCGGCCGCTCTCCCCTCTGAGTATTTTCGCAAAGGGGGAGGACGAGCACCTGGGTAACGCAGTGCGGATCAGCAGGTGGTCCGTCCCCATGGACGCCGACGATTACCTGACGGTTAATGAGCTGCTGCACTCGATCCCATCCTTCGATTTGCTTACTATCTTTGTTTTCGCGATCAGCCTTTTCGGAATACTGCTCAGTTATGACTCAATCTGCGGCGAGCGCGAGCGCGGCACCCTGAAAATGCTCTGTTCCAACACCACCAAGAGGGGAGTGATTTTCACAGCCAAGTTCGCCGGAGGTGCTGTCATCCTGGCCGTGCCCTTCCTTTTAAGTCTGATCAGCGCCCTGCTTGTCCTGCAATTCGTCCATGGAATCAGGTTCAGCGCAACTCAATGGACGGCGATAAGCCTCATCACTGTCCTGGGATTATTGTACGGAGCCGTGTTCATCGGCCTGGGAATGATCTGTTCGGCGCTGGCGAGCAGATCCTCGGTGGCCCTCGCGCTGGCGCTGCTGCTCTGGACTCTGGGCGTGATCCTCATCCCGAGCGCCGGCAACAGCCTCGCTGCAACGATTGTTCCGCTTGAATCCACTGAAGGGATCAGCAAGTTCGTCCAGGAATCGGGCAGCGAAATCCGAAGCAAGATGAGCGAATTCATCACAGAAAACAATATC